>CALMXT010000126.1 GCA_937871125.1 uncultured Zoogloea sp.
CGGACACCTTGTTGGTGCGGCCGTCCTCGTAGGTCACCTGGGTTTCGATGAACTGGTTCTTCTTGCCACCATAGAGGGCGTCGATGAGCACGACGTATTTCTCGGCCACGAAATTGCGGCGCACCTTGCGGGTGCGGGTGAGTTCGCCGTCGTCGGCATCGAGCTCTTTGTGCAGGATGAGAAAACGCCGGATCTGCGATTCGTCCATTTTCGGATCGGCGGCCAGATCGGCATTCACCTGCTCGATGCATTCCTTGATCAGCGCATACACCTCGGGCTGGCTGGCCAGATCGGTGTAGCCGGAGTAGGCCATGCCCTTGCGTTCGGCCCAGTTGCCGACGGCTTCGAGATCGATGTTCACAAAGGCGGTGACGAAATCGCGGCCGTTGCCGAAACACACCACTTCCTTGATGTGCTGGAAGAACTTGAGTTTGTTTTCGATGTAGTTGGGGGCGAACATGCCGCCGCCGGTGAGCTTGCCGACGTCCTTGGCCCGGTCGATGATCTTGAGGTGGCCGTCGGCGTCGAAGAAGCCGGCGTCCCCGGTCATGAAATACCCCTCGGCGTTGATCGACTCGGCGGTAGCGTCCGGGCGCTTGTAATAAGCCTTGAGCAGCATCGGGCCGCGCACCAGGATTTCGCCGTTGTCGGCCAGCTTCACTTCCACATTGGGCGCCGGCGTGCCGACCGAATCGAGCTTGATCTGCCCGTCCGGCTGCAGGCATACATAGGCGCAGGTTTCGGTCTGGCCGTAGAGCTGCTTGAGATTGATGCCGATGGAGCGATAGAAGCGGAATAAATCCGGCCCGATGGCCGCACCGGCGGTATAGGCCACCCGCACCCGGGAAAGACCGAGCACGTTTTTGAGCGGGCCGTAGATCAGCGCATTGCCGAGCCAATACTGCAGGCGATCGCCGCTCGAAACCGGCTTGCCGTCGAGAATGTCCGCGCCGCAGCGCTTGGCCACGTCCATGAAATGCCCGAACAGGCCGCGTTTGATGCGGCTGGCGTCCTCCATGCGGATCATCACCTGGGTGAGCAGGTTCTCGAACACCCGCGGCGGGGCGAAGTAGTAGGTGGGGCCGATTTCCCGCAGGTCGCCCATCACCGTCTCGCCGGATTCGGGGCAATTGATGGTGAAGCCGGCCACCAGCGCCTGGGCGTAGGAAAAGAGGTGATCGCCCACCCAGGCCATCGGCAGGTAAGAGAGGATGTCGTCCCGGTCCGTGAGCTTGTCGAAGCTGCAGCCGCCCCGCGCCGCGGCGATGAAGGCGGCGTGGGACTGGCACACGCCCTTGGGTTTGCCGGTGGTGCCGGAGGTGTAGAGCATCACCGAAACATCGTCCGGGCTGCCCTTGTCGATTTCGTTGCCGAGAAAGTCGGGATGGTGGCTGTCATGGATGCGGCCCATCTCGAGCACTTCATCCAGGCCGTGCAGAAAAGTCTGGTTGTAATGGCGCAGCCCGCGGGGATCGTCGTAGATCACATGTTCGAGGAGCGGCAGGCCGTCCTTGACCTCGAGCATCTTGTCCACCTGCTCCTGGTCCTCGACGCAGGCGAAGCGGATTTCCGCATCCGCCATCACATAGGCCATTTCCTGGGCCACGGCATCCTGATACATCATCACCGGAATGCCGCCGAGGCACTGGCAGGCCGCCACCGACCAATACAGCCGCGGGCGGTTGTCGCCCACCACCGCCAGCCGGTCGCCGCGCTTGAAACCCAGTTCGGCCAAGCCGCTGGCGATCGCCCGCACCCGTTCCGCAACCTCCGCCCAGGTATAGGTCTGCCAGATGCCGTATTCCTTCTCGCGCATCGCCGGCCGTGTGGGCCGCTGTCGCGCATGGTGCATCAGCAGGCGCGGAAAAGTATCCAGGCCGGCCGCCTCCGCTGCCGCATCTCGGACATCCGACATACCCCCTCCTCCTCCGGTTGTGTCTCATTCACGCCCCGCGGCTTCTATCGGTCGGCAGCCCAAGGGCTGCACCGACGTCCGCAGATGATCGCTTTTCAGGAGGCCAGTCTGGCAAAGCATGTTTGCTCAACTGTTTTTCAAATGTAGGCAATTGTGAACGGGCTGGAGCGCACCGGGTCGGCGTCAAGGCGGCCGCCGAGCGACTTTCGGGATTGGAATGAGGTCCGGCGCTTCGCCAGGCGGTGGATGTATGACTACAATCGCAACCGTCCGACCTCGGCCATGCGCAACATCGTGCACAAACAGCGCCTGGCTGGCCGCGCAGAGCTTCTTGTGGCTTCTTTCAGAAAGCGGCTGCTTCGGTTATCGGCTACATCCCGTTGGAAATGGCCGGTTTATTTAATCCACCTACAAATAGACCAACAATGCAGAAAATTATCGATGGCTTTCTAAAGTTCCAGAACGAGGTCTTCCCGGCTCGGACGGATTTCTTCAAGCAACTGGCAGGCGGGCAAAGTCCCAAGGCCTTGTTTGTCACGTGTTCCGACAGTCGGGTGGTTCCGGAACTGCTCACCCAGCAGGAACCGGGCGATCTCTTCGTGATCCGCAATGCCGGCAACATCGTTCCCTCCTACGGCCCCGAGCCGGGCGGGGTTTCGGCAACGGTGGAATACGCCGTTTCGGTGTTGAAAGTGACCGATATCGTGATCTGCGGCCACTCCAATTGCGGTGCGATGGCGGCGATTTCCAGCTGCCAGTGCATCGATCATCTGCCCGCGGTGGCCCATTGGTTACGCTACGCCGACCCCGCCAAAGCCATCGTCTCGGCCCGGGAATATGCAACGCAGCAGGAGAAGGCGGATGCAATGGTGCGTGAAAACGTGATCGCCCAATTGGCCAATATCCGCACCCATCCGTCCGTTGCCGTGGCGCTGTCGCAGCATCGACTGAGCCTGCATGGCTGGGTATATGACATCGAAAAAGGCCACATCGATGCGCTGGACGGCAACACAATGGAATTCGTGCTGTTGAGCGACAATCCTCACGTCAAGGTTTTGTAAGCCCATCGCTCTCTGTCCGGCGGGCTTCCGGGCAACGCAGCCATTCGTTCGAATGGCTGCGGATTCGATGGAGCGCGTGAGCGGGTGATTGCGACGGACGGGAATGGGCTTTGCGTCCTGCCGGGTTAAAATCGGTGCCATTGAGTCCAATGGCACTCCGGTTATGTCGCAATTCCCCTCCTGGTCCGACGAGTTGGCGGTTGGCAATAGCCAGATCGATATGCAACATCGTCGGCTCGTTGCAATCTGCAACCGGGCCAGCCGGTGTGCCGAGTCGTCGGAGGTGGACGCGAGACGCGAGTTTTTCAGCGTGCTGAACGATTTTGCGACGCTGATCGCCGAGCATTTCGATGCAGAGGAAAAATTCCTCGCCCTCAACAACTGCCCAACCCTGGCCGAACACCGGGCCCATCACGAGCGTTTTCGCGAACGCCTGCTCGACCTGCTGTTCAGCGGCACGGCGGGGCTGTTGGACAAGAAAACGCTGGCCCGCCTGGCCCGCGACTACCTCCTCTCCCATCTGACCGAGACCGACCTGCCCAACAAGCACTACATGCGGGAGTAGAGGCCGCGCCTCACGGGCGGTTTGCCGACGCAAGGCCGGCCGGCGCCTTGTCGAAGAGATCCTTCCGCGCATCCGCGACACCGCAACGGCGCATCGGCCGCCGCCCACCTGTGGCTCCCCGTCATTCGTGCCGCCAATCGACACGCCACGGCTCCGTCGCCTCCGAAAGCCAGAAAACATATTCCATTCAGTTTTTCTGGCAACTCTGGGCAAATACATCCTCTTCGGCAGTGAGACTTTACGCACCAAAATTGGGCCGGGAGCGCGTTATCATCGGACGCCGATGCCTTTTGGGCACACTTTTTTACCAATCACCGGGCGTTCCGAAGATGACCACCTCCCTCCGTCGTACCCTCGCTGCGCTGGCGCTGTGCCTGCCCTGCGTGACGCTCGCCCTCGCTGCCGATGCCCCCGCCGGCCCCGAGGCACGGGTCGAGACGACCATGTTGGCAGCGCAGGCGGCCATCCAGACGGGACCGCGGGATATCGCCCTCGGCGAGCAAGGCGTGCTCAAGCTGCCCGAGGGCTTCGGGTTCATCCCCAAGGCCGAGGCCGCGGCGATGATGGAGGCGCAGGGCAATCACAGCGGGCCGGGCTTCATGGGCTTGATCGTCGGGCCCGACCTGAAAGGATTCATCGCGGTGGAGTTTGCCGCTGCCGGCTACGTCAAGGACGAGGACGCCCGCGAGTGGAACGCCGACGACATGCTGGAGAAGATGAAGACCGGCACCGAGGCCGCCAACGAGGAACGTAACCGGCGCGGCCTGCCCGAGTTCAGCGTGGTCGGCTGGGTGGAGGTACCGAGCTACGATCCGGCCACCCACCGTCTGGTGTGGTCGATTGCAGCCCGGTCGAAGGGCGCGCAGGCTGGCGGCGACGGCGTGAACTACAACACCTACATGCTCGGTCGCGAGGGCTATTTTTCGATGAACCTCGTCACCAGCATGGATCGGGTCGAACTGGAAAAACCCGCGGCCCGTGAGCTCCTGGCCGGCCTGAGTTTCAACGAAGGCAAGCGCTACGCCGACTTCAACGCCGCCACCGATCGCATGGCCGAATATGGTCTGGCGGCATTGGTCGGCGGCGTGGCCGCCAAAAAACTGGGCCTGCTCGCGAGCATGGGGATTTTCGTCGCCAAGTTCTGGAAGATCGGTCTGCTGACTCTTGCCGGAGCCGGAGCGGGCGCCAGCCGGCTGCTCAAGCGCAAAAAGGATTCGGTCTGAATCGAGCCGGCCCGCCGTTCGTTCCCCGCTCCCCCGAATGAAACTCCTCCTGCTTCTGCTCGGCGGCGCCAAGTTCGGCAAGCTGCTGACCACCGGCGGCACCATGCTCCTGTCGATCGGCGTATATGCGCTGATCTGGGGCTGGCGCTACGCCGCGGGCTTTGTGGCGCTGCTGTTCTGTCATGAGATGGGCCACTACCTCGCAGCCAAGCAACGCGGCCTGAAGGTGGGTATGCCGACCTTCATTCCCTTTGTTGGCGCATGGATCGAGCTCAAAGAGCAGCCGATGAACGCCGAAACCGAAGCCTACGTGGCCATGGCCGGCCCCCTCGCGGGCACCGCGGCGGCGTTGGTCTGCTATGTCCTGGCCCGTTCGGAAGGCAGCGATCTGCTGCTCGCGATCAGCTATTCGGGATTTTTTCTCAACCTGTTCAACCTGATCCCGGTGCCGCCGCTGGACGGCGGGCGCATGACCGGCGTGGTGTCGCGCAAGTTCTGGCTGCTCGGCGCTCCGGTGCTGGTCGGCGTCTTCATGTGGCGACCGAGTCCGATGCTGATCCTCGTCGCGCTGCTGGCCGCACCGCACGTGCTCAAGGCCGTGCGCGGCGGAGGGGAAGCACCGGGCTACTACGCAACGCCCGCCGCAAAACGGATCGAGTATGCCTTGCTGTATCTCGGCCTCACCGCCTATCTGGCGGTGATGAGCCACGACGTGCACGAAATGCTGGCGGCGGTCCGGGCGCGTTGAACGCCCATCCAACGGCCAACCACTAGTCAGATCGGATCGGTGAGTTCGCCGGGGGTCGTCGCCAGCACGCGCACCCGCTTGCGCTGACCATCGACCAGACGGACGTCTCCCACCAGTTGCAGGCGGTTGCGTTCCAGCTCCCGCCAGCTCGGCACCAGCGCATTGCCGGCATACGCGGCGAAGGCCTCCACCTCGCGCGACGCCACAATCGACGGCGGCTCGCCGGTCTTCTCCCGCACCCATTGCACCACCACGCGGGTGAGCAGAATGTCGCCGCCGCCATGGACCACGATCACGCGATAGGAGCCGCTCTGCTTCTTGTCGGTCCAACGCCCGACGGTGGTGATCGAATGCACATCGGCCGGCACATCGAGTTTCAATTCGGGCAACTTGGGCACATCGGCCGGCGCCTCCGCCGGTTTGTCGGCCGGTTTTTCAGCGGGCTTCGCGTCGGCTGCCGGCGCGACGGGGAGCGCCTCGGCATGCGCCGCCATTCCAGGCACAAGGCAAGCCACGGCCAGCACCGCCGCCCCGCAGGATCGCGCCCAGGCGGCACGGACCGCCGGCAGAGCCGGCTGCATGAGTTTTACGCTATTCATTTTTCCTTCACTCGAAACGCTTCCCGATCTCGTCGCAGCCCATCCGCCGGCGCCTCGCCGACGTCAGACCGCCATTGCACCGCAAGAACCCCTTTGCGGTCCGCCATTATGGCGGGAGTCGAGCGGCGCCGGGAAAGTGCTGCACCGCCTCCGGATGCAAACGACTGCAACGCGGCGCAGCCGGCCTATCCCACCCGGCTCGATGATAAAAACATTCCGCAATGCAGCTAAAACGAGGCAGATGGACTATAACCAGGGAGTTGCGGCGCAACAAAAACAGGTCGAAGCCATGTCGCATGGCATTTGACGGCGATCGACCACGCTCCCCCCGAGACCCGACCCCTGGAGAATCCTATGTCTGCCCATGCGCACTTCAATCCACGCCGGCTCAGCATGCTGTGCCTCGGAGCCCTCTTCACTCTCCCCGCTTTTGCCGCGCCGCCCCTGCCCGCGCTGAACATCGACATCGGCCAGACCTCCGTCTCCGGCATTTCGTCGGGCGGATTCATGAGCGTGCAGTTCCAGATGGCCCATTCGTCCATCGTGAAGGGCGCCGGGGTGGTGGCCGGCGGGCCGTTCAACTGCTCGAAGGCCGACGTCATGCGCGCGGTTGCCAAGTGCTCGTGCACCGGAGAACCGAGCGTGCCCTGTGCCGTCACCGAGACAAGCGCCGACGTGCCATCCCTGGTTGCCGGTGCCGAAGCGATGGCCGGCAAGGGCCTCATCGATCCGGTCCGCAACGTGGCCGGTCAGCGCGTACTGACCATCTCCGGCGCCAAGGACACCCTCGTCCCGCCGCCCATCGCCCACCAGCTCACGGCCTTCTATTCGGGGCTCGACATGCCGAGCACCAACCTCGCAACCGTCAGCCTGCCCAACGCCGGCCACACCATGCCGACCCAGAAATACGGCATCGCCTGCAGCGTCGAGAAAGAGCCCTACATCGGCAAATGCGCCTACGACAGCGCCGGCCAGATCCTCAGCTGGATCTACGGTCCGCTCAAGGCGGCGGGCGCCAAGCCCGCCGGCAAGTTCATCCAGTTCGACCAGAGCGCCTATATTCCCCCCGACCAGGCCGGCTGGTTTTCCATGAGCACCGGCCTCGACAGCACCGCGTGGGCCTACGTGCCCAACAGTTGCGCCAAGGGCGAAAAATGCCGGGTCCACATCGCCCTCCACGGCTGCAAGCAGGGGCAGAGCTACCTGCCGCTGACACCGCCTCCGGGCGGCGGGCTCTACAACGGCACCCTGTTCGTCAAACACACCGGCTACGACCAGTGGGCCGACAACAACCACATCGTCATCCTTTATCCGCAGGCCGTCTCGATCCCCTTCCGCAATCCCAATGGCTGTTGGGACTGGTGGGGCTACACCGGCCCGGACTACGCCACCAAGAATGCCGTGCAGATCAGGACCTTGCGGGCGATGGTGGACGGACTGGCAGGCGGAACGAAGTAAGCCCGTCGAACCCCAATGACAAACGGCGCCGAGGCGCCGTTTGTCTTGTGCATCGAAGCGGCCGGACCCGGCCCGGCCTTACATGCTGCGCCGGTACTGACCGCCCACGTCGTACAGGGCCGTGGTGATCTGCCCCAGCGAGCAGTACTTCACCGCATCCACCAGCACCGCAAACACGTTGCCGTTTTCGATGACGGTCTGCTTGAGCTTGGCGAGCCACTTCGGCGCTTCCTCGGCGTTGCGGGCCTGGAAGTCGGCGAGGCGGGTGAGCTGGCTCTGCTTTTCCTCTTCGGAGGAGCGGGCCAGTTCGATTTCCTGCTGGGCCATGCCCTTCGGGTTGAGGAAGGTATTGACGCCGATGATCGGGTAGGAGCCGTCGTGCTTCTTGTGCTCGTAGTAGAGCGACTCTTCCTGGATCTTGCCGCGCTGGAAGCCGGTTTCCATGGCGCCGAGCACACCGCCGCGGGAACTGATGGCTTCGAATTCCTTGAGCACCGCTTCTTCGACGAGGTCGGTGAGTTCGTCGATGATGAAGGCGCCCTGGTTGGGGTTCTCGTTCTTGGCGAGGCCCCATTCGCGGTTGATGATCAGCTGGATGGCCATGGCGCGGCGCACGGATTCCTCGGTCGGCGTGGTGATCGCTTCGTCGTAGGCGTTGGTGTGCAGCGAGTTGCAGTTGTCGTAGATCGCGATCAGCGCCTGCAGCGTGGTGCGGATGTCGTTGAAGTCCATTTCCTGGGCGTGCAGCGAGCGGCCGGAGGTCTGGATGTGGTACTTCAGCTTCTGGCTGCG
>CALMXT010000127.1 GCA_937871125.1 uncultured Zoogloea sp.
ATTAAAATGCGAACAATTCGCATTTACAATTTCGAGATGGCTGGTTAGACTCCGCAGCTTCGAATCCGCCGCTCGCGGCATTTTTCCGGAGTCCCGTTCATGAAGTTCAAGTCCACGCTGCTTGCGGCAGCCCTGACGAGCCTGGCAGCTGGCGCTCAGGCCCAAGAGAAGGTGCTCAACCTTTACTCCGCCCGCCATTACCAGACCGACGAAGCGCTTTACGCCAACTTCACCAAACAGACCGGTATCCGCATCAACCGCATCGAGGGCAAGGAAGACGAACTGCTCGAACGCATCCGCAACGAAGGCGCCAACAGCCCGGCGGACATTCTGCTCACGGTGGACGCGGCGCGGCTGGCCAAGGCCCACGAGTTGGGGCTGTTCATGCCGGTGAGCTCGAAAGTGCTGGAAACGCGCATTCCCGCCCATCTGCGCAGTGACGACTGGTTCTCGTTCTCGACCCGCGCGCGGGTCATCATCTACAACAAAGTTGCGGTGAAGCCGGATGAAGTGCGCAGTTACGACGATCTTGCCAAGCCGGCGCTGAAAGGCAAGCTGTGCTCCCGTTCGGGCTCGCATCCTTACAACTTGTCGCTGGGCGCGTCGGTCATCGCCCACGAAGGCGAGGCGAAGGCGGAAGAATGGGCGCGCGGCATGGTGGCCAACTTCGCTCGCGCACCGAGGGGCGGCGACACCGATCAGATCAAGGCGGTGGCAGTGGGCGAATGTCAGGTGGCGTTGTCGAACACCTATTACGTGGCGCGCATGATGCGTTCAACCAAACCCGAGGATCAGAAGCTGATGGATAAGGTTGGCGTGGTGTGGCCGAATCAGGCAAGCACCGGCACCCACATCAACGTGTCCGGCGCCGGCGTGCTGAAATACGCGCCGCACAAGGATGCGGCAGTGAAGTTCCTCGAATACCTGGCTTCCGACGAAGCCCAGCGCTATTTCGCCGACGGCAACAACGAATGGCCGGTGGTCGAAGGCTTGAAGCTGTCCAACCCGGCCCTCGACGCGCTCGGCAAGTTCAAGGCCGATACGCTGCCGGTCAAGAAGCTGGAGATGTATCAGGTGAAGGCCCAGATGATCTACGACCGGGCCGGCTACAAGTAAGCTGCGGATTCCGCTGCCGAGCATCGACGCCCCGCTTGCCGGGGCGTTGTCATTTTCGGGCCAGGGAAATCTGCCGCGACAGGGCGATCAGCGGCAGCAGGCCGACTGCGACGATGGCCAGCGCGGCCGTCGAGGCTTCGGCGAGGCGCTCGTCGGAGGCGAGGGTGTAGGCCTGGGTGGCGAGGGTGTCGAAGTTGAAGGGGCGCATCACCAGGGTGGCCGGGAGTTCCTTCATCACATCCACGAAAACCAGCAGCCCGGCGGTGAATAGGCTGCCGCGCAGGATTGGCAGGTGCACCCGGCGCAAGGTGCGCCCCTGACCGAGGCCCAGGCTGCGGGCGGCGTCGTCCATACTCGGCGTGATCTTCGACAGGCTGGTTTCGACGGTTTGCAGCGCAACGGAGAGAAAGCGCGCCAGATAGGCGTAGATCAAGGCCGCGATGCCGCCGGTGAGGAGCAGGCCCGGATTGCTGCCGAAGGCGCTTTCCCACTGGCCGGCGAGCCAGTTGTCGAGGCGCGTGACAGGAATCAGCACGCCGACGGCGATCACGGTGCCGGGCACCGCGTAACCAAGCCCCACCAATCGGTTGAGCCCTTGGGCGAGGAGGGTTTTCGACAGCCGTGCGCTGTAGGCCAGCACCACCGCCAGCATCACCGCGACGAGGGCCGTGAGGCCTGCCAGCGTAAAACTGTTGCGGGCCAGAATCGCGAAACGTTCGCCGAATTGGGCGTCGCCTTCGCCGAGAGCCATGCGCAGAAGGAGCCCGGCAGGCAGAAGAAAGCCGAGGGCGAGCGGGGTGAGGCAGGCAAGGCTGGCCAGCAGTGCGGCACTGCCGCGCAGACGCCCGGCGGACGGGCGAGGCCGGTTGGAGGTGTTGTGGTAGCGGGCGCGACCGCGGGTGATGCGCTCGACGGCCACCAGCAGGAGCACGAAGCCGAGCAGGATCGCCGCCAGTTGTGCGGAGGCGATCCGGTCGCCCAGGGAAAACCAGGCCCGGTAGATGCCGGTCGTGAAGGTGTTGACCGCGAAGTAGGCCACTGTGCCGTAGTCGGCCAGAGTTTCCATCAGTGCCAACGCGACGCCGGTGGCAATGGCCGGGCGGGCCAGCGGCAGCGACACGGTGAAAAAAGCCCGCCAGGGCCCGATGCCGAGGGTGCGTGCGGCTTCGAGCACGCCGCCGGCCCGTTCGAGAAAAGCGGTGCGGGCGAGGAGGTAAACGTAAGGGTAGAGCACGAACACGAACATCAGCATCGCACCGGGCAGGGTGCGGATGTCGGGGAAGCGGTAGTCGCCGAACTCCCAGCCGAAGATTTCCCGCAGGGTGGTTTGGACCGGGCCGACGAATTGCAGAAAGTCGGTGTAAACATAGGCCATGACGTAGGCCGGTACCGCCAGCGGCAGGACCAACGCCCACTCGAAAACCCGTCGTCCGGGGAAATCGTGCATCGCGGTGAGCCAGGCGGTGGCCACGCCGATCAGCGCCACGCCGCAGCCGACCCCTACGCACAGGGCGAGGGAGTTGCCGATGTATTCGGGAAGGACGGTGGAAGCCAGGTGGTTCCAGGTGCCGCTGGTTCCGCCGAGAAACAGGTTGAAGCCCACGCTGGCTACCGGCAGACCTGCGAGCAGGGCAACCAGAAACGCAGCGACGATGAGGGGCGAAATGCGGCTAGGGGGGCGCCTCGAGGCGGTGGCTGGTGGGAAAGTCATGGGTATCAAGGTGTGAATGAGAATTATAATCGATAGCATGACCAAACTTGAACTCAAGGCCGTCGTGCAGCGCTATGGCCGTCAAACCATCGTCAATGGCGTCGATTTCCGTCTGGAGCAAGGGAGCATCGCTTGTTTGCTCGGCCCGTCCGGCTGCGGCAAGACGACCTTGCTACGCTGCATCGCGGGATTCGAGGATGTTTCCGGCGGCGAAATCCTGATCCACGATGAGGTGATGAGCCGCCCTGGCCTGCGGGTGCCACCCGAGAATCGGCAGGTCGGCATGGTGTTCCAGGATTACGCGCTGTTTCCGCATCTTACGGTGGAGCGTAACGTTGGCTTCGGGCTGGGCGGAATGTCGGCAGCGGCGCGTTCTCAGCGGGTCGATCAATTGCTCGCCACGGTCGGCCTCGGCGGCCAAGGGAGCAAATTCCCCCACGAACTCTCTGGCGGCCAGCAGCAGCGGGTGGCGCTGGCCCGGGCGCTGGCTCCGCGACCGGAACTGGTACTGCTCGACGAACCCTTTTCCAATCTCGATGTGGACCTGCGCGAACGCTTGTCGGTGGAGGTGCGCGAAATCCTCAAGAGCGAAGGCATGACGGCGGTGCTTGTTACCCACGACCAGCACGAGGCCTTTGCGATGGCGGACGAGATCGGTGTGATGTACGAAGGCCGAATCCAGCAATGGGACTCGCCCTATAACCTGTATCACCGGCCCGCCAACCGCTTCGTCGCCGATTTCGTCGGAAAAGGGGTGTTCGTGCCTGGAAGATTGCTGGCGGATGGGCAGGTCGAGATCGAACTGGGCGTGCTCAAGTCGGGTGTGCCGACCGGATGCGGGCAAGGCTGCCGGGTCGATGTGCTGCTGCGGCCGGACGACCTCATCCACGACGATGCCAGCACGACCCGCGCCGAAGTGCGTCTCAAGGCCTTTCGCGGTGCGGACATCCTCTACACCCTGCGTCTGGCGAGCGGCTCCGAGGTGCTGGCACTGGTGCCGTCCCACCATAATCACGCCATCGGCGAGCACATTGGCGTGCGTCTCGAGGCCGATCATGTGGTCGCGTTTCCGCGGGCCGGGTAGGCCTGCGCCCGAGCGTTCGCTTGCGGCTGGCCGATCTAGAAATCGGGCGGGCTTTCCAGCCGCAGCTGTTTGCCGCTGATCGGATGCGGCAGGCTCAGTTCGGTGGCGTGTAGCAGCAGGCGAGCTGCCGCGTGGCGACTTGCCGCATCGGCGTAGAGATCGTCGCCCAGGATCGGGTGGCCGATGGCCTGCATATGAACCCGCAGCTGATGGGAGCGCCCGGTCAAGGGATGCAGTTCCACCCGGCTGATGTTGCTGACGGCATCGTGGGCGATGACCGAGTAGGTGGTGAGCGAAGGTTTGCCGAGCTCGAAATCCACCTTTTGTCGCGGCCGGTTCGGCCAGTCGGCAATCAAAGGAAGCTTTATTTCCCCGCGTTCGGGTTCCGGCTTGCCGGCCACCACCGCGATGTAGGTCTTTTCCACCTGACGCTGCTGAAAGGCAATGCTGAGGCAGCGTTCCATCGCGGCCCCGCGGGCCATGACGATGAGGCCGGAAGTGGCCATGTCGAGGCGATGGACGATGCGCGCGTCGGGATGGTCGACCTGTACGCGGGAGGCCAGACTGTCGGCATGCGCCGGCCCACGACCGGGCACCGACAGCAGGCCGGATGGCTTGTCGAGGACGATCAGCGCATCGTCGATGAACACGATGCGCGGCGGGGCGGGTGGCGGCGCATAGATCGGCTGCGGCAGGGGGGGCATGGCGGGTAAGGCGTCGGCGGGGGTGCGCATTCTGGCACAGTCCGTTCTGTCGGACAGTGAGCACGAACTGCGGGTTGCAGGCACGGGTGGCGCTGCGCGATTTTTCGATCGCCGAAAATCATTCAGTTTGCGTTTTGGCAATACAAGATGATCGCGGCTTGACGTAGTGTCGCCGTAGCCTCACATTCCAATGGATATGTGCATGCAGCGGGAGCGCGCACCAAGATATGGCATTGCAGAATCTCTGGGTTGGCACCAATGCACCGGATTGGTGCAGTCCTGGCCGGAAGTGTTTGGTTTTTGCAGGCTTATTTGCTGGCACGGTTCTAGCTATCCCAAAAGTGGTATTTCCGCTTCACAACATGACAAGCGACAGCTGATGGCCATGAAAAAATTCTTCAATGAAATGACAGCGGACGATGGGAGCGTTCGCGCCCATTACGCGGCTTACGCCGCGTGGCTGAGTGAGACTCCCGAAACGCGTATCGCCCGCAAACGAGCAGAGGCCGACGCCCTTTTTCATCGATATGGCATTACCTTCGCGGTCTATGGCGAGGAGTCCGGAACCGAGCGGCTCATTCCCTTCGACATCATTCCGCGCATCATTCCGGCCACTGAATGGACGGGACTGGAGATTGGCCTGCGTCAGCGGGTGAAGGCGCTCAACGCCTTCATCCACGATATCTACCACGACCAGGAAATCCTCAAGGCCGGGTGCATTCCCGCCGACCAAGTGCTCAATAACGCCCAGTACCGGCCGGAGATGCAAGGCGTCGATGTGCCTTGCAACGTGTACGCCCACATCGCCGGTGTGGATGTGGTGCGTGCCGGCGCCGGTGAGTTTTATGTGCTCGAAGACAACCTGCGTGTGCCCTCCGGGGTGTCGTACATGCTGGAAGACCGGCGCATGATGATGCGGCTGTTCCCCGAACTCTTCGCCCGCTACCGCGTGGCGCCGGTCGAACACTATCCGGACATGCTGCTCAATACCTTGCGTAGCGTAGCGCCGGTGGGTGTCAGCGATCCGACGGTCGTGGTGATGACGCCGGGAGCCTACAACAGCGCCTATTTTGAGCACGCCTTCCTGGCTCAGCAGATGGGTGTGGAGTTGGTTGAAGGGCAGGATCTGTTCGTTCGCGAAGATCAGGTTTTCATGCGCACCACACAAGGTCCGCAGCGGGTCGATGTGATCTACCGCCGCGTGGACGACGACTTCCTCGATCCGAAGGTTTTCCGTAAGGATTCGATGATCGGTGTGCCGGGTCTGCTCGACGCCTATCGCGCCGGGCGCGTGACGCTATCGAACGCCATCGGGACCGGCGTGGCCGACGACAAGTCGATCTACCCCTACGTCCCGGAAATGATCCGCTTCTATCTGGGTGAGGAGCCGATCCTCAACAATGTGCCGACCTACATGTGCCGCAAGCCGGAAGATCTGGCCTACACCCTGGCCCATCTGTCTGAACTGGTGGTGAAGGAAGTGCACGGCGCCGGCGGTTACGGCATGCTGGTCGGTCCGGCTTCGACCAAGGAACAGATCGAGACCTTCCGGAAGTATCTCGAAGCCAACCCCGAAAAATACATCGCCCAGCCCACGCTGGCCCTTTCGAACTGTCCGACCTTCGTGGAATCCGGCGTTGCGCCGCGCCACCTGGATCTGCGTCCCTTCGTGCTTTCGGGCAAGGAAGTTCAGCTGGCGCCGGGCGGGCTCACCCGCGTTGCGTTGCGCGAAGGATCGCTGGTGGTGAATTCCTCGCAAGGCGGGGGCACCAAAGACACCTGGGTATTGGAGGCCTGACATGCTGAGCCGCACCGCAGACCATCTTTTCTGGATGGCACGCTACATGGAACGTGCCGAAAACACCGCACGCATCCTTGACGTAACCTACCGTCTGACCCTTCTCCCCCAGAACGGGGAGGAAGTGGCGCACATGTGGGACGGAATGCTCAAGATCATGGAACTGCAGGACGCCTTCCATGCCAAGCATCCGCGCCTGACCACCGAAGCCGTTCTCGACTTCATGATCTTCGACCGGGAAAACCCCGGCAGTATCTTCCGCTGCCTGCGTGCCACCCGCGAGAACGCCCACGCCGTGCGCGGGACGCTGACCTCCGAGCTGTGGGAAACCTCGAACGGCACATGGCTCAAGATGCGTGATTTCACGCTGCCCAAGATGATGGAGAGCGGGCCCGAAGCCTTCTTCGAGTGGGTGAAATATCGTTCGCATCTCTCTCGCGGCGTCACGATCGGCACCATGCTGCAGGACGAGGCGCTGCGCTTCATTCGTCTCGGCACCTTCCTGGAGCGTGCCGACAACACCGCGCGCATCCTTGAAGTCAAGTATCTCAATCTGCTGCCCGGCGCCGAGGACGACGCCCACTCCGCGGATTACTACCAATGGAGCGCGTTGCTGCACTCGGTTTCCGCTTTCGAGGTCTATCGCAAGGTCTTCCGCGATCAGATCACGCCGCTCAGGGTTGCAGAGCTGCTGATTCTGCGTGCGGACATGCCGCGATCGCTGGCGCGTTGTCTGAAGGAGGTCTATTCCAATCTCACTCGCGTGGCCAACACCCGTTCGGCTGAAACGGAAAGGCTCGCCGGAGAGCTCGAATCGCACCTGCACTTCGGTCGCATCGAGCGGATCTTCGAAGGCGGCATGCGCAAGTTCCTGGAAGAGTTCCGCGACAGCATTTTCGACCTTGGCTGCCGCATCTCGGACGACTTTTTGATCCCGGCCAGTGCATAGCTTCTGAACCGGCAGTGGTGCGTTCCTTGCAAACCGGTTGCGCGGGAAGCAAGGGCGCACAAGTTGGAATCCCGCGCTTTGTCGGGCTTTGATCTGGCAATTGGTACTTGGCAAAAGCCGAATCAATGTCTATAATGCGCAGCTTGTCGGGGCGTAGCGCAGCCTGGTAGCGCACTTGCA
>CALMXT010000128.1 GCA_937871125.1 uncultured Zoogloea sp.
CCGCTTGGGCAAAAATACTGGGTCTCGTCGGTGAAATACTTGTTCTTGTAGTCGTAGTTGCCCCCCGGCGCGACGATGCGCACCAACGGCAGCGCCCGCTCGCCGAGGAAGGGCGCGGTGAGTTCCTGGCCGGCGACGAACTCTTCGGCCAGCACCAGCGAGTCGAACTGGGCGGCCAGCTCCCAGGCCGCCTTCAACTGACCGGCTTCGGTGACCTTGGTGGCCCCCATGCTGGAGCCCTCGTGTACCGGCTTGACGAAGATCGGCAGTCCCAGATCGGCGGCCACGGCATCCCAGTCGGAGTTTTCGTCGAGGATCGCGAAGCGCGGCGTAGGCAGGCCCGAAGCCAGCCACACCAGCTTGGTCCGCCATTTGTCCATGCCGATGGCCGACGCCATCACGCCGCTTCCGGTGTAGGGGATGCCCATCAATTCCAGCGCCCCCTGCACCGTACCGTCCTCTCCACCGCGACCGTGCAGTGCGATGAAGGCGCGGTCGAAGCCTTCTTCTTTAAGGATGTGCAGATCCCGCTCGGCAGGATCGAAGGCGTGGGCGTCCACGCCGGCGGCCTGCAGCACTTCCAGCACCGCACCGCCCGACATCAGGGAAATCTCACGCTCGGCGGAAGTTCCGCCCAGCAGCACCGCCACTTTTCCGAATTGACTCGTCACCGTTCAGACCTCGCCACTCACCAATTTGCCCGGCACACCGCCGATACTGCCGGCACCCATGGTGATCACCACGTCGCCATCCTGCGCCGCGGACAGGATCGCCCGCGGCATGTCTTCGATGCTCTCGACGAACACCGGCTCGATCTTGCCCGCCACGCGCAGCGCCCGCGCCAGCGAACGGGCATCGGCAGCCACAATGGGCGCCTCGCCAGCCGCATACACCTCGCTGAGCAGCAACGCATCGACGGTTGAAAGCACTTTCACAAAATCCTCGAAACAATCCCGCGTGCGGGTGTAGCGGTGCGGCTGGAAGGCCAACACCAAGCGCCGGTCGGGAAAGGCCCCGCGGGCCGCGGCAATGGTTGCCGCCATCTCGACCGGATGATGGCCATAGTCATCGACGATCATTGCCTTGCCGCCGTTCGGCAGCGCCACTTCACCGTAGCGCTGGAAACGCCGCCCGACGCCCTTGAACTCGGCCAGCGCCTTGACGATGGCTTCGTCGGAAACGCCGGCCTCGGTCGCCACGGCGATGGCCGCCAGCGCATTGAGCACGTTGTGGCGGCCCGGCAGATTGAGCACGATGGACAGGCGGCTGGTCGAGCCATTGACGCGCACCACGTCGAACACCATCCGACCATCCTCGGCGTGGATGTTTTCGGCACGCACGTTGGCCGATTCGGAGAAGCCGTAACGGACGATCTGCTTCGACACCAGCGGCATGATCGAACGCACGTGCTTATCGTCGTCACACAGCACGGCCACGCCGTAAAACGGAAGATGCTGCAAAAAATCGACGAAGGATTGTTTGAGCCTCGCGAAATCGTGCCCGTAGGTTTCCATGTGGTCGGCGTCGATATTGGTGACCACCGACAATACGGGCGTGAGCAGCAAAAAGGACGCATCCGATTCGTCCGCTTCGGCGACCAGGAAATCGCCCTTGCCAAGACGCGCATTGGCGCCGGCCGCGTTGAGCTTGCCGCCGATGACGAAGGTTGGGTCCAGCCCGCCTTCGGCAAGAATGCTTGCCACCAGCGAAGTGGTGGTGGTCTTGCCGTGGGTGCCGGCGATGGCGATGCCCTGCTTGAGGCGCATCAGCTCGGCCAGCATCTGGGCCCGCGGCACCACCGGAATATGGCGGGCACGGGCGGCGACGACCTCCGGGTTGTCGCCCTTGACGGCGGTGGAGGTCACCACCGCATCGGCGTCCTGCACGTTGTCTGCGGCATGGCCTTGGACGACGCGTGCCCCCAGCGCCTTCAGACGACGGGTTGCGGCATTGTCGCCCAGGTCCGAACCGCTGACCTGGTAACCCAGGTTCAACAGCACCTCGGCGATGCCGCTCATGCCGGCACCGCCAATGCCAACAAAGTGGATGCTTTTGACTTTGTGTTTCACGTGATTTTCCTTTAAGCAGCGAGGCCGGCGCAGATGTCGGCAACGCGGGCCGTGGCGTCCGGCCGGGCGCAAGCGCGGGCCTTGGTCGCCATGACCAGCAGACGTTCGCGGTTCATTTCCTGCAGCAGCGTGGCGAGACGCTGCGGCGTCAGTTCGGTTTGGGGCAAGAGCACCGCCGCGCCGGCATCGGCGAGAAAACGGGCATTGCCGGTTTGGTGGTCATCCACCGCATACGGAAAAGGCACCAGCACGCTTGCCACGCCAACCGCGGCCAACTCGGCAACGGTCAGGGCGCCGGCACGGCAGATGACCAGATCGGCGCCGCCATAGCGCTCGGCCATGTCGTCGATGAACGGCAATAGTTCTCCTTCGACGCCGGCAGCCCGATAGGCCGCACGCAGGGCGTCGATCTGCCGGGTGCCGGCCTGATGAGTGACCTGCGGACGATCTGCAGGGGCAAGCAGCGCCAACGCCTTGGGCATCGCATCGTTGAGCGCCGCCGCGCCGAGACTGCCGCCGACGACCAGCACCTTGAGCGCGCCGCTGCGACCGGCAAAACGCGCTGCCGGAGGCGCCACGGCAGTGATCTCGGCGCGAACCGGATTGCCTGCCCATTCGCCCTTCTTGAGCACATTTGGAAAGCCCGTAACGACCTTGTCGGCGATACCGGCGAGCACCTTGTTGGCGAGACCGGCGACGGAATTCTGTTCATGCACCACCACCGGCCGGCCGAGCAGCGCCGCCATCATGCCTCCCGGGAAAGTCACGTAGCCGCCCATGCCGAGCACCACGTCGGGCTTGATGCGACGAATCTGGCCGAGCGCCTGGGCGAATCCGCGCAGCAGGTTCAGCGGCAACAACAACTTGCGCAACACCCCCTTGCCGCGCAGGGCCGCGAAGCGCACCCAGGCGACTTCATAGCCGCAAGCCGGGACGATGCGCGCTTCCATACCGTCGGGATTGCCCATCCAGACCACCCGCCAGCCGCGATCGCGCAGGGCGTCCGCGACCGCGAGGCCGGGATAGATGTGGCCGCCAGTACCGCCGGCCATGACCATCAGGGTCGGCATCAGGCCTTGCCCCCACGCATGATCTGACGATTCTCCCAATCGATACGCAGCAGGATCGCCAGCGCGACGCAATTGGCGAGGATGCCCGAGCCGCCGAAACTCATCAGCGGCAGCGTCAGCCCCTTGGTGGGCAGCAAGCCCATGTTCACGCCCATGTTGATGAAGGACTGCACACCCAGCCAGATGCCGATGCCCTGGGCCACCAGCGCGGCGTAAGTGCGCTCCAGCGTCATCGCCTGCTTGCCGATGGCAAAGGTGCGCTGGATCAGGATCGCGAACAGCACGACCACCGCAACCACGCCGGCAAAGCCGAGTTCCTCGGCAATCACCGCCAGCAGGAAGTCGGTGTGCGCTTCGGGCAGATAGAACAGCTTTTCGATACTGCCGCCCAGACCGACGCCGAACCACTCGCCCCGCCCGAAGGCGATCAGGGCATGGGAGAGCTGGTAGCCCTTGCCGTAGGCGTCCTGCCACGGGTCCATGAAACCGAGGATGCGCTGGCGGCGGTATTCGGAAAAAGTGATCAGCAGCACGAAGCCGACCGCTGCCACGACCGCCAGCAGCACGAACAGGCGCACGTTGATGCCGCCCAGAAAGAGCACGCCGAAGGCAATCGCGGTGATCACCACGAAGGCGCCGAAGTCCGGCTCCTTGAGGAGCAAGAAACCGACGAACAGGATCACCCCCGCCATCGGCGCAAAACCCTGCTTGAAACTGCCCATCAAGGGCAACTTGCGGGTGGTGTAATCGGCAGCGTAAAGCGCGGCAAAGAGCTTCATCAGTTCCGACGGCTGCAGGTTCACGACACCCAGGGGCAGCCAGCGTCGGGCACCATTCACGTCGCGCCCGACGTGGGGAATCAGCACGATCAGCAGCAGTACGACCCCGCCGATAAACAACCACGGCGCCATTTCCTGCCAGGCCCGCATGGGAATCTGAAACACCACGACGCCGGCGATCACCCCGATGGCGAGGAAGACCGCGTGACGCACGAGGAAATAAGCCGGCTGGTGACCGAACATGCGGCTGCCTTCGGCGGTGGCGATGGAGGCCGAAAACACCATGATCAGACCGAGCAGCAGCAGCGCCGCGGACGACCAGATCAGCCAGGGATCGAGCTCCCGCGGCTGACCGAGGGGCTGCATGAGACGATTGACCGCACGACTCGTCACCGGCCCCACGCCGTTGCCGGAGTGGCGGGCGAAAAACCCGGAAATGCTGGCTGCCAGCTTCATGCAGGGCTCACTCCCGGCAGGCGCTTCACCGCGTCGATGAAGACTTGGGCGCGGTGGGCGTAGTTGCGGAACATGTCGAGGCTGGCGCATGCCGGCGACAGCAGCACGACGTCGCCCGCTTCGGCGTGGGCGTTGGCCTGAAGCACCGCGGCATCCATGTCGACAGCGTGGATCAGCGCCACGCCGCAGCCGGCGACCGCCGCTTCGATGGCGGGTGCGTCGCGGCCGATCAGCACCACAGCCCGGGCATAACGTGCGAAGGCCTCTTTGAGGGGCGAGAAATCCTGTCCCTTGCCGTCACCCCCGGCGATCAGCACAACCTTGCGACGCAGGCCTTCCAGCGCGGCGACCGTGGCGCCGACGTTGGTTCCTTTGGAATCGTCGTAGTAGATGACACCGTCGGCACGCTCGGCCACCTTTTCAACCCGGTGCGGCAAACCGCGGAATGTCTTGAGAGCCGCCAGCAGCGGCGCGCGGGGCAACCCGGCCGCTTCGCACAGCGCCAGTGCCGCGAGCGCATTGGCCACGTTGTGACTGCCGGCAAGCTGCATGTCGGCGCGACACAACAGCTTTTCGCCGCCGCGAGACAGCCATTCGCCGTCGTCGGCATGGAGCACGCCGAAATCGTCGGGGCCGGACGGCGCATCGACGCCAAAGGTGAACACCCGCCGGCCCGGCAAGGCCATCGCCATCACCCGGGCATCCTCCCGGTTCAGCACCTGCACGCCATCACCGTGAAAGACGGCAGCCTTGGCTGCGGCGTAGTCGTCGAGACCGGCATAGCGGTCGAGGTGATCGTCGGTCACGTTGAGGACGGTGGCGGACACCGCCTCCAGCGTCGGCAGTGTTTCGAGCTGGAAGCTGGACAGCTCCAGCACCCACACCTGCGGCAGCGCCTGACCGGCATCGAGGCGGGCCATCAGCACGTCCAGCGCCGCCGGACTGATGTTGCCGGCCACCACGCCATCCAGCCCGGCCGCTTCGACCATCTTGCCGGCCAGGGTGGTGGTGGTGGTTTTACCGTTGGTACCGGTGATGGCGATGATGCGGGTCTGCGCCCGGACGCCGAGGCCGCGCAGGGCTTCGACGAGCAGTTCCATCTCGCCGACGACCGGAATCCCGCGCGCCTTTGCGGCCTGGAGAAGCGGCTGACGGGGATCGAGGCCGGGGCTGATGGCGATCCGGCAAACGCCGTCGAGCAGCGCGTCCGGAGACGACGGAAAGGCACCGGTGACGATTTCGGCGGCAGGCGCGTCGGCGCGCAGGCGTTCGACGCCGGGCGGCGTATCGCGGGAATCCGCAACCCGCAAGGCGCCTCCCTGACGCGCAAGCCAGCGCGCCATTGCCAGACCGGACTCGCCAAGACCAAGTACGAGGGTGAGTTCTGCGCTTGCCATCGTTGCTTACCGCAGCTTGAGGGTGGACAGACCGAACAGCACGAGCATGATCGTGATGATCCAGAAGCGCACCACGACCTGAGTCTCCTTCCAGCCGCCCAGTTCGTAGTGGTGGTGCAATGGCGCCATGCGGAAGATGCGTTTGCCGCCGGTGTATTTGAAGTACATCACCTGGACCATCACCGACATGGCTTCGGCCACGAACAGCCCGCCCATGATGAAGAGCACGATTTCCTGGCGCACGATCACCGCGATGGTGCCCATCGCCGCGCCGAGAGCCAGCGCGCCGACATCGCCCATGAAGACTTCCGCCGGGTAGGCGTTGAACCACAGAAAGCCGAGCCCCGCACCGGCAATCGCCCCGCACAGCACCGCCATTTCACCGGCGCCGGGAATGTAGGGAACGCCCAGGTATTTCGAGAAACCCATGTGACCGGCCACGTAGGCAAAGATCGCCAAGGCGGCGCTGACCATCACCGTCGGCATGATCGCAAGCCCGTCCAGACCGTCGGTGAGGTTGACCGAATGGCTTGTGCCGTTGATCACGAAGTAGGTCAGAACGATGAAACCGACCACGCCCAGCGGATAGCTCACTGCCTTGAAAAAGGGCACGATCAGTTCGAGTTGGGCCGGCAAGGTTGCCGTGAGGCCAAGAAAGCCCGCCGCGGCAAGGGCGATGGCCGAGGTCCAGAAATATTTCCAGCGGCTCGCCAGCCCCTTCGGATCGCGATAGACGACTTTGCGCCAGTCATCGACCCAGCCGACCACGCCGAAGCCAAGGGTCACGAACAGCACGACCCACACGTATTTGTTGCGCAGATCGCCCCACAGCAGCGTGGTGACGGCAATGGAAATGAGGATCAGCGCCCCGCCCATGGTCGGCGTACCGGCCTTGGTGAGGTGGGATTTCGGACCATCGTCGCGCACCGCCTGGCCGATCTTCTTGGCGGCCAGCCAGCGGATCACCGGCGGGCCGAAGATCAGCGACAGCAGCAGCGAAGTGCCCGCAGCCAGCACGGTGCGCAGCGTGATATAGCCGAACACATTGAAAAAACGCGCATCCTTGCCGAGCCACAAAGCCAGTTCAAGCAGCATGGTGTTCCCCCGAAAGCGCTACGGAAGAAACGACACCCATCACTCGACTACAAAAACTCATCAAACCTTCTCCGCGATGGCTGCAACGACCCGTTCCATTTTCATGAAACGCGAGCCCTTGACGAGCACCACCGTATCCTTGTTCATCTCTGCCTTCACTGCTGCGACGAGGTCGTCGAGGCGGGTGAAGTGAAAGCCGCCTTCGCCGAAGTTGCGCGCGGCAACCTCGCTCATTTCTCCCAGCCCGAACAGAAAATCGACGCCCTCGC
>CALMXT010000129.1 GCA_937871125.1 uncultured Zoogloea sp.
ATCCGGCCAAGATGATGCGCACCATCGCCCTCAAGATGACCGACCCGGAAATCAAAGCGGTTTCCGACTTCGCTGCCGGACTGCGCTGAGTCAAGCGCGGCAACGCGCCAAGCGCTTATTACAAGGTGGCTCCGGCCACCTTTTTTGTTTTCGATCCCAGCTTTGGTCGCAACGCCAATTCCGCCATTGAGGCGCTCAAAAAACGAGCCAGCAAGCCGTCGGCTTCCCGCGCTTCACTTTCGCCACCACCCTCAACCCTGCGATCCGCTCCGAACTCGACCGGGCCTGCCCGCCTCCAGCCGAGCGATTTCGCCGGCGCTGAAACCCGCCCGACGGCGGGCATCCACGTTCAGGGGCTTGGGCGGCCAGGGTGCGTCGAACTCTGCCATCAAGGCCAGATAAGTAGCCTCCGGCTCAAGCGCGCGCTCGGAGCAGAAATGGCGAAACCAGCGATCCCCCAGCGCCACGTGGCCGATTTCGTCGCGCAAGATGATGTCGAGCACGCTTATCGTGGCCTCGTCGCCCAATCGACGCAGGCTTGCGACAATCGGCGGCGTCGCATCCAGTCCTCGCGCCTCCAGCACACGCGGCACCAAGGCCATGCGCGCCAGCGGATCGTTGGCGGTTTTCACCGCCATGTCCCACAGGCCCCGGTGAGCCGGGAAATCCCCGTAACTGAAGCCGGCCTCCTTCAGCCGTTCCGTCACCAGCCCGAAGTGATACGCCTCTTCCTCCGCCACCTGCAGCCACCCGGCGTAATACCCGGCCGGCAAACCCCGAAAACGATAGACGCAATCCAGGGCAAGATTGATGGCGTTGAACTCGATATGAGCGATGGCATGCAACAGCGCGGCCCGACCTTCCGGCGCACCTGGCTTGCGGCGAGGCACGGCAGTGTGGGCGACCAGCTCTGGACGCGCAGGGCGCCCAGGATCATCGACCGGCAGCACCGGACAAACACTGGCACCCGAAACGTCAAAC
This sequence comes from uncultured Zoogloea sp., assembly GCA_937871125.1. GTDB lineage: Bacteria > Pseudomonadota > Gammaproteobacteria > Burkholderiales > Rhodocyclaceae > Zoogloea. The sequence continues at coordinate 982 of CALMXT010000129.1, forward strand.
AACCCGCCCCGCCAATCTTCGCCAAGCCGCGTCACCAGCGCCTTCTTTTCGGCCGGCGCACCGCACATCAAAGCCTGATAGGCACGCGCATACAGATCGTCTTGGTCTTCCCGCATGGGACGCGATGGTAGCAGGAGCTCGCCCACGATGCCCACGCCCCCCTTTGCCAAACAAAAAAGCCGCCACCTTTCGGCAGCGGCTTCTGGCATCGAGACGAAAAACCGGTCGCTCAGGCAGTCTTGCGACGGCCAGTAGCGGCAGCCTTGGCCAGCACCGGCGGCGTTACGTCCTTAAAAGCTTGCAGGTTGGCATCGGCGATATCGCCGATCTGGTCGGTCACTTTACCCATGGTTTCCATCGCGGCAACCTGGGAATCGATACTCTTGCGGATCACGTCGAAGAGCGGCGCAAAGCCTTCCGGGGCAGATTGGGCGATACGGTCGATGTTCTCCTGGATCTGACGCGTCGCTTCGGAGGTCGATTGCTTCACCGCGTCGGCGAGGATGCTGCGGGTTTCGAGCAGAAGGGCGTACTGCTGACGGGCACTATCGGCTGCGCGATCGAAGTTGGGCTGCAGATATTCCGCCTGCCATTTGGCCAAGCCGTCAGCATCCTTCACTTCGAACAAAGCCTGAGTCGCGGCGATGGCGTCGCGGGACGATGCAAGACCGGCATCAAGCTGCAGACGGGACACCTTCTCAACCTGTGCCGCGAGGCTCTGGCCAAGCTGAATCAGGCTATCCATTGTGGCTTCCTGGAGCGGCGCGAACTGCGCAAAACCCTTCATCGGCATACATCTTCCTCAAATCAATGTTTAATTACATTGGAACTGCTTAGTGGGTGTCTCCCCCACCGACCGGTATTATTTATGCGTCCGTGTGACCCGGCCTTGCGCCGCTCACGCATCGAAGCGCAAGCGAATTGAATAGATAATGCCAAACTTGTTCTTTTCGACAAATCCGGCATTTCCCTTTTTAACATCCGGGAAAACCCTGACTCCGCACAAAAGCAGTCCGCTCAACCGTCGTCGCAGCCGGAGCGCACCACGATGCGGACCAACTCGGCGAGCGAATCGACCTGCAGCTTTTCCATGACGCGGGCACGGTGCTGTTCGACCGTTTTCATGCTGATACCCAGCCCTTCGGCGATTTGCTTGTTGAGCCGGCCAGCCACCATCCCGTCCATGACGTCCCGCTCCCGGGCGGTAAGACTGTCAAGGCGTCCGTGGATGTCGGCCAGCCAGGCACTTTGTCGCCGACTTCGGGCAGCGAACTGCACCGCCTCCTGGACGCGATCAAGAAGAACCTGCTCGTTGAACGGCTTTTGCAGGAAATCGAAAGCGCCGTCCCGCATGGCCCTGGCCACCATCGGAACATCGCCGTGAGCGGACACGAAGATGATCGGCGCCCGGCGCCCAAGCCGAATCAAACGATCCTGCAGCACGATGCCGGAGAGACCAGGCATGCGCACGTCGAGCACCAGACAATGAGCCCGGTCCAACGCATCGCCGTCGGCCAGAACATCCAGCGCGGAGGAGAAGCAGCGCACCGGCAAGCCGAGCGTCTCGATGAGCAGACCAATCGATAGCCTGACCGCATCGTCATCGTCCACCACACACACAAGCGGCCCCCCCATATCAGCCTCCTGTCCGGCAAATAAAGCGGTTTGAGACGACTACACGTATCAATGGTTCAGGCTGCCGCAGAGGGCAGAGAGAAGCAGAAGGTCGTACCTTGCGCCGTACTGCTTTCGACCCACAAACGGCCGCTATGGTTCTCGACGATCGTCCGACAAATTGCCAGCCCGAGTCCGACACCGTCCGGTTTGGTCGTCGCAAAGGGAGCGAAGGGGTCGCCACGAACCGCCTCGGCCAGACCTTCGCCGTGATCGATGACGGCGATCTCCACGCCGCCGTCGGCTCCGACCCGTGTCCGGATCACCAGCACCCGCTCGCCCGAAATGGCGCTCATCGCGTCGATGCCATTCTTGACCAGATTGCTGAGCACCTGCTCGAGCTGAACCTGGTCGGCCTGAACGGGAGGCAGCGGCTCGGTCAGATCCAGCACGAAATGTACTGCATGCGCCCGCGCCTCGAACTCGGCAAAACTAACCGTCGCATGGACCACGTCGTTGATCGCCACCGGTGCCGTGACCAGCCCGCCCTTGCGCGCGAAGCCCCGGACCCGATGCACGATCTCGCCGGCCCTCAGTGCCTGCTCGGCGATCATTTTGAGCGGCTCCTGGATACGTGCCCCGGCAGCGCCGAGTTCCTCCAGCCGGCGCAATGCCACGCCGCTGAAATTGCGCAGTGCGGTGAGCGGCTGATTGAGCTCGTGCGCCAGCGCAGAAGCCATTTCGCCCACGTGGATCAGACGCGCAGCGCGGGCCAGCTCCTGCTCCTGGCGCTTCTCGCGCTCGACGATGAGGTGGCGGTCATGGACGTCGCGAACGGTTCCGATCAAGCGCAGCGGCTTGCCGGACGCATCCCTTTCCATGATCTTGCCCCGCAGGGCGACCCAGCGGTAGGTCGCATCTTCGACCCGAAGCCTGAACTCAACCTCGGCGATCGGCCTGTCGCCCACGAGATGAGCGTTGAATGCCGCCATCGCCTTGCGCAAGTCGTCCGGATGCAGGCGTTCGGGCCAGATGTCGTTGCCACGCAGCGGGCAGTCGTCGTGCCACCCGATGATCGCCCGAAAAGAAGGGCTGACCGTAATCTCGCCGTTTTCCAGGCTCCAGTCCCAAAGAGCGTCGCCGTGGCCTTCGAGAGCAAACTGCCAAAGGCGCTCCGAATCCTGCAGACTTTCTATACGGACGCGGGCATTGGTGACATCCCGCTGCGAGCCGACGAAGCGCAGCGGTGCGCCGTTCGCATCCCGCTCAACAACCTTGCCGCGGGCGGAAATCCAGCGATATTGCCCGCTTTTGCAACGCAGCCGGTACTCCGCTTCGTAGGCCGGCGTCGCCCCATGCAGGCACGCCTCAAGCCGGCGCAGCGCCTCCGCACGGTCGGCGGGATGGAGCATTGCACTCCAATTCAACTCCGCCGTCTCGGCCGGTGTGTAGCCGAGCATCTCGCCCCAACGCGGAGAGCGATAGACGCTGTCGTCCTGGAGATTCCAGTCCCACACGGCATCGCCGGCGGCCTCGAGGGCCAGCCGCCAGCGGTCGTCCGACTGCATCGACATGGGCCGCCCTCATTGTCAGCACCCGCCACGGCTGAAGGATCAGCGCAAACCGCCGCCCGGCATCAGCCCCTTCATGGCACGCATCATCTTCTGCATGCCCCCCTTGGAAAACTGCTTCATCATTTTCTGGGTCTGCTCGAACTGGCTCAGCAGGCGGTTGACCTCCTGCACCGTAACCCCGGCACCCGCGGCGATGCGGCGCTTGCGCGAGGCCTTGAGGAGTTCGGGCTTGGCCCGCTCGATCGGCGTCATCGAATTGATGATGCCTTCGATGCGCTTGACCGCCTTTTCCTCGACGCCCCCCTGGAGCTGCCCCGCCGCCTGAGCGAACTGGGCCGGCAGCTTGTCCATCAGGCTGGTAAGCCCCCCCATCTTCTTCATCTGACCGAGCTGGTCCTTGAAGTCGTTGAGGTCGAAGCCCTTGCCGCTCTTGAGCTTGTGAGCAAACTCCTTGGCCTTTTCCTCATCGACGCCGCGCCGGGCATCTTCGACCAGCGACAAGATGTCGCCCATGCCGAGAATCCGGCTTGCCATCCGCTCGGGGTGGAACTCCTCCAGCCCGCCTAGCTTCTCGCCGACACCGGCAAACTTGAGCGGCTTTCCGGTGACGTGACGCACCGACAGCGCCGCACCGCCGCGGGCATCGCCGTCCAGCTTGGTCAGCACCACGCCGGTAAGCGGCAGGGCGTCGTTGAAGGCACGAGCGGTATTGACGGCATCCTGGCCAAGCATCGCGTCGACCACGAAAAGCGTCTCGATGGGCTTGACCTCGGCATGCAACGCCTTGATTTCCTCCATCATCGCCTGGTCGATGGCAAGCCGGCCGGCGGTATCCACCAACAGCACGTCCATATAATGCCGACGCGCGTAATCGATGGCGGCGCGGGCAATATCGACCGGTTTCTGATCGGGCGTAGACGGGAAAAACTCGATGCCCGCCTGCTGGGCAACCGTCTGCAACTGGGCGATGGCGGCCGGACGATAGACGTCGGTGGACACCGTCAGCACTTTTTTCTTCATCCGCTCGGTAAGCATCTTGCCGAGCTTGCCGGTGGTGGTGGTCTTACCGGCGCCCTGCAGACCGGCCATCAGGATGACCGCTGGCGGCTGGGTGGCCAGATTGAGCCCGGCGTGGGCGCCGCCCATCAGTTCGGTGAGCTCCCGATGCACCACGCCGACAAGAGCTTGGCCAGGGGTGAGCGAACTCAATACTTCCGTACCGACGGCCTTTTCTTTGACCCGGGCGATGAAATCCTTGACCACCGGCAGGGCCACATCGGCCTCCAGCAGGGCCATGCGGACTTCCCGCAGGGCATCCTGGATGTTCTCGTCGGTGAGGCGGGCTTGGCCGCGCAGAGTCTTGACGACTTTGGCCAGTCGCGTTGTGAGGTTGTCCAGCATGATGGTATGTAGCCGAGGCCTTGGGGTAAACTTCGAAGATGGCCGCAATTCTACTTCATCTCCTTCCCGCATCCCTGTATGCGCTGCTCGGCGCGCATTTCTGGCACAGCCGGTGGCATGCGCCGACGCGTGCGCCCCGTCAGGGCTTGCTGCCGTGGGAACGGGCGCTGATGCTCGCCGCCCTCGCCGCCCACGGCATTGCGCTGCACAACGTCTTCTTCTCCCCGGAAGGCATTCGATTCGGCTTCAGCCTGGCGCTCTCCCTGATGCTCTGGCTGGCGATGCTGTTCTACTGGATCGAGAGCCTCTATGCGCGACTCGAAGGATTGCAGACCCTCGCCATGCCGGTCGCCGCGGTTTGCGCCCTGCTCCCCGCCTTCTTCCCGGGCCAGCACCTGCTCGAAAACGCCCACTCGCCGCTGTTCCGCGCCCACTTCGTGGTCGCCATGCTGGCCTACAGTCTATTCACGCTGGCAGCTCTTCACGCGATGCTGATGGCAATGGCCGAGCGCAGCCTGCACAGTGCGCGACTCACCCGCGCCATCGCCGCCCTGCCGCCGCTGCTGACAATGGAAACCCTTCTTTTCCGCCTCATCGGCATCGCCTTCGTACTTCTCACGCTCACCGTAGGCTCCGGCATTCTGTTTTCCGAAGCCCTCTTCGACAAAGCCTTCCGCTTCGACCACAAGACCGTTTTCGCGATCATCTCGTGGCTGCTCTTCGGCAGCCTGCTCGTCGGCCGTCACGCCTGGGGCTGGCGTGGCAAAAAGGCCCAGTACTGGACCCTCGCCGGCTTCATCGCACTGATGCTCGCCTATGTGGGCAGCCGCTTCGTGGCCGAAGTTCTACTCGGCCGGACGGCTTGACAAGGCTCCAACCGGCCTGAATACTCGGCCGGTCACCCTCCCCGCATCAACCCCGCTTGGAAAGTATTCCCCTTTACGCGCAGTCGGCGATTCTGGCCGCCCTGCTGGCCCTCTCCGGTTTCTTCTCGATGGCTGAAACGGCCATGATGGCGGCCAACCGCTACCGCCTGCGCTCGGCGGCCAGCCTTGGCTCACGCGGCGCCCGCCTGGCGCTCGACCTGCTTGACCACACCGACAAGCTCCTCGGCATCATTCTGCTGTTCAACAACCTCGTGAATGCCGCTGCAGCCACTCTGGTCAGCGTCATCACCATCCAACTTTTCGGTAACGAGGAATGGGTGCTGGGCGTCAGCACGCTCGGGGTCACCTTCCTGATCCTGGTGTTTTCCGAAATCACGCCCAAAGTCATTGGTGCCAACTACGCCAACCGCTTGGCCTGCGTCGTCAGCTATCCACTATCGGCATTGCTGAAAGGTTTGTATTTCGTCATCTGGTTCGTCAATCTCTTCGTCGCCGGCCTGCTCCTGCTGCTGCGCCTGAAAAGCGACGGCGGACAGGGCGCGGACAAACTGTCCACCGAAGAACTGCGCTCCATGGTGCTGGAATCGGGCGCCTTCATCCCGCCCAAACACCGCAGCATCCTGCTCAACCTGTTCGAACTCGAAGACATCACCGTCGAAGACGTGATGACACCTCGAAACCAGATAGAAGCGGTCAACATCGCCGAGCCCATCAGCGTCATCGAAGGACACCTCTCCACCTGTTACCACACCCGCCTGCCGGTTTTCGACGGCGAAATGAATGCTGTCGTCGGCCTGCTCCACGTCCGCCGCGTACTCGGGCAGACTCTCGAACACAGCCTGTCCGTCGCCGACATCCGCGAGATGCTGGCCAAACCCTATTTCATCCCGGCCAGCACGCCGATCTACTCCCAGATCCAGTTCTTCCAGGAAAACCGCGAACGCCTCGGCCTCGTTGTAGACGAATATGGCGAACTTCTCGGGCTTGTCACGCTGGAAGACATCATTGAGGAACTCATCGGCAAATTCACCACCAGCGCACCGGATAGCACCGACCGCTTGAGCTGGAGCGAAGACGGAAGCGTAATGGTCGATGGCAGCCAGCACCTGCGCACGCTCAACCGCAAACTCGGGCTGAATCTGCCTGTGGACGGCCCCAAGACCCTCAACGGCCTGATTCTCGAACACCTGCAGGACATCCCCGAATCCGGCGTGTCGATGAAGATCTCCGGCACGCCGATCGAAGTGGTTCAGGCCGAAGACCGCCGAATCAAGAACGTGCGGATCTTCCGTCCCCACTCCACGAAATAGCCACAAACTGTGGCACGGCTTTACAAGCCCCCCGGCTGACGGCATGATCGAAGCACATTTCAGGCCCATCCCTCATATCGACGCCACGGCATGTCCGCTACCCCCCACGCCGCCCTGAGCGGGCTCGCCCGTGCCTTGGTCCAACATGGCAGACTCCTCGAATCCGAGGCGCTCCAATGCACCAAAACCTCGGGAAACCCTAACGACTTCGTCATCGAAGTGATCAATCGCGGCCTGATGAGCGCCGCCGACGTAGCCAGCTTTGCAGCCGGCACCTTCGGCTCGCCGGCCTTGGATATTTCCGCCTTCGACACCTCCCACCTCGCGGTAGACGCCATTGATCGCAAACTGATGCTCAAGCATCAGGTCGTTGCCCTTGGCCGCCGGGGAAACAGACTGAGCCTCGCCCTCGCCGACCCGTCCAACCTGCGCATTCTCGACGAAATCCGCTTCCAGACCGGGCTCGCCGTCGACCCGGTAGTCGTCGAGGCTCCCAAGCTTGTCGCACTCGTCGAACATCTCTCGGAATCGGCTTCGACGACCCTCAAGGAACTGACCGGCGAAGAGTTCGACATGGATCTCCTCGGTCAGGAGACCGGCAACGAGACCCCCACGCCAGAGGACAACACGTCCGAAGTCGACGATGCGCCAGTCGTTCGCTTCATCCAGAAGCTGCTCATCGATGCCATCAACGAAGGGGCGTCGGACATCCACTTCGAGCCCTACGAAAAGTATTACCGCATCCGCTTCCGCACCGACGGCATCCTGCGCGAAATCGCCCAGCCACCGCTGGTCTTGAAAGAAAAGATCGCCGCGCGCATCAAGGTCATCTCCAGGCTCGACATCTCCGAGAAGCGCGTGCCGCAGGACGGCCGCATGAAGCTCGTGCTCTCCAAAAACAAGGCCATCGACTTCCGGGTCTCGACGCTGCCCACGCTGTATGGCGAAAAGATCGTCATGCGCATTCTCGACCCGAGCTCCGCCATGCTCGGCGTCGACGCCCTCGGCTACGAACCCGACCAGAAAGCCGCACTGCTCGCTGCCATCGAACGCCCCTACGGCATGATCCTTGTCACCGGCCCAACTGGCAGCGGCAAAACCGTATCGCTATACACCTGCCTCAATATCCTCAACAAGGCTGGCGTCAACATCAGCACTGCGGAAGACCCGGCGGAAATCAACCTTCCCGGCGTCAATCAGGTCAACGTCAACGAAAAGGCCGGCCTCACCTTCGCCTTCGCCCTGCGCGCCTTCCTGCGTCAGGATCCGGACATCATCATGGTTGGCGAAATCCGCGACCTGGAAACCGCCGAAATCTCGATCAAGGCAGCGCAGACCGGCCACCTCGTACTCTCCACCCTCCACACCAACGACGCCCCCTCCACGCTCGAACGCCTAAAGAATATGGGCGTGGCGCCGTTTAACATCGCATCGTCGGTCATCCTGATCACCGCCCAGCGCCTCGCCCGCCGCTTGTGCTCCTGCAAGCAACCGGTCGATATCCCCATCGAGGCGCTGATCTCGGCGGGCTTCTCCGAACAGGATCTCGACGGTTCATGGCAGCCGTATGGTCCCAAGGGCTGCGAGCGCTGCAAAGGCACCGGCTACAAGGGACGATTGGGCATTTACCAGGTGATGCCGATCTCCGAAGAGATCGCACGTATAATCATGACAAACGGCAACTCGATGGACATCGCAGCCCAAGCCCAGGCCGAAGGCGTCAGGGATCTGCGCCAATCAGGCCTGCTGAAGGTGAAGCAAGGCGTCACATCGCTAACCGAAGTCCTCGCCTGCACGAACGAGTGATCGCTTCACGCGGAAACAACCGATGGCCACTGCACCCAACAAAAAATCACCTGCCCGCGGCGCAAACGTAGCCCGCGAACACCTGTTCGTCTGGGAAGGCAAGGACAAAGCCGGCAAGATCATCCGCGGCGAAATGCGTGCAACGACGGAAACCGTCGTCCAGACCATTCTGCGCCGCCAAGGCATCCTTACCCTGAAGATCCGCAAGCAGACCTTTGCCCGCGGACGCAAGATCACCGACAAGGACATCGCCCTGTTCACCCGCCAGCTCGCCACCATGATGCGTTCGGGCGTGCCGCTTCTGCAGTCGTTCGACATCGCGATCAAGGGCTGTGGCAACCCGTCGCTGGCCCGACTGCTCAACGACGTGCGCACCAACGTCGAAACCGGCAGCAGCCTGTCACAAGCCTTCCGCCGCCATCCGGACCACTTCGACGCCCTGTTCTGCAACCTTGTCGCGGCAGGCGAACAGGCCGGTATTCTCGACTCTTTGCTCGATCGCCTGGCCACCTACAAGGAAAAGATCCTCGCCATCAAGGGCAAGATCAAATCCGCCATGTTCTACCCGATCGCCGTCATCGTCGTAGCTGCGCTCGTGGTATCGGTGATGATGCTGTTCGTCGTCCCCGAGTTCAAAAAGGTCTTCAGCAGCTTCGGTGCCGATCTCCCCGCGCCAACCATGCTGGTCATCGCCATCTCGGACTTCTTCGTCAGCTACTGGTATATCGCCTTCGGCCTGATAATCGGGTCCATTATCGGCATCTCCTATACCTACAAGCACTCTGTGCCCATGCAGATCGCGGTCGACCGCGCGACCCTCCAGATTCCGGTCATCGGCGATGTCATCCGCAAGGCCACCATCGCCCGCTGGACCCGAACCTTATCCACGATGTTCGCCGCCGGCGTTCCCCTCGTCGAGGCGCTTGACTCCGTCGGCGGCGCATCCGGCAACGTGGTTTATAAAACGGCCACCAAGCAGATCCAGTCGGATGTCAGCACAGGCACCAGTCTCACCGTAGCCATGCAGAATGCGCTCGTCTTCCCTACGATGGTGATCCAGATGGTTTCCATCGGCGAAGAGTCCGGCCAACTCGACTCCATGCTGGGCAGGGTGGCGGACTTCTTCGAACGCGAAGTTGACGACGCCGTCGCCGGCCTCAGCCAACTCCTCGAACCGATCATCATGGTTTTCCTCGGTGTCGTGATCGGCGGCCTCGTCGTCGCCATGTATCTGCCCATCTTCAAGCTCGGCGCGGTTGTCGGTTAAACCGGGGGCAAGATGGCAATCTTCCGGGATCCCCTCGTCTTCGTGACGATGTGTACGCTGCTCGGCCTGTTCGTCGGCAGCTTCCTGAACGTCGTCATACATCGCTTGCCGGTGATGATGGAACGTGAATGGCAAGCCGAAGCCGCGAGTCTGCGGGGAGAAGAAGCGTCGTCCGGCAGCACGCCGCGCTTCAATCTCGCCACACCGCGCTCGCGCTGCCCCCATTGCGGCCATGTCATCGGGGCACTCGAGAACATCCCGGTGGTCAGCTATCTCCTGTTACGCGGACGCTGTCGGCACTGCAGTGGCCCCATCAGCCCGCGCTACCCGCTGATCGAAGTCCTCTGCGCGGCCCTCTCGGGCCTCACCGCCCTCCACTTCGGATACGGCTTGGCAGCCGCGGGAGGGCTGGTGTTCGTATGGTCGATGATTGCCCTTTGCTTCATCGACCTCGACACCCAGTTGCTCCCCGACAGCATCACATTGCCTCTTCTGTGGCTCGGCCTGTTACTGAATCTCGGCGGCACCTACACCGACATCACCAGTGCTGTCGTGGGTGCCGCGGCGGGTTACCTCACGTTATGGTCGGTGTTCTGGCTGTTCAAACTGGCCACCGGCAAGGAAGGGATGGGCTACGGCGACTTCAAGCTTCTCGCCGCAATAGGCGCCTGGCTAGGCTGGCAGATTCTTCCGCTCACCATCCTGCTTTCCTCACTGGTCGGTGCGGTAGTCGGCATTACCCTCATTGTCCTGCGCAAGCACGGCCGTGAAATCCCCATTCCCTTCGGCCCCTATCTGGCCGCCGCCGGCCTGCTGGCTCTCTACTGGGGCACGCAACTCACCGGAGCCTACGTCGGCATGCTCTGATCCGCACGGCTTGAAACGCGGGCATTTGCCCCAACCTCTAGGGAGCGGGTCTGTTTCGCCCGATGTTGCGATGCGCTAAACTTCCCACCCATTGACTTTCCGGAGCTCGTCATGCCCATTTACGAGTATCGCTGCAGCGCCTGCGGCCATCAAAAAGACCATCTTCAAAAAATGAGCGACGCCCCGCTCACCACTTGTCCCGCCTGTGGCGCCGAAACCTACAGCAAGCAGATCTCTGCCGCGGGCTTCCAGTTGAAGGGCAGCGGCTGGTACGCGACCGACTTCAAAGGCAGCACTGGCGCCAGCCCGAAGACCGAGACGGCCAAAACCGACAGCGCGGCATCCAGCGCGCCTCCCTGCGGCGGCGGTTGTGCGTGCCACTGAGCGATGACGCACGCAAATACTGCTGAATGAAAAAATACTTCGTTACCGGACTGCTGATCTGGATTCCGCTGGTCATCACTTTTGTGGTGCTGGCCTGGATCATCAACACCCTCGACCAGATCCTCCTGCTGGTTCCGGCTTCGGTCCGGCCGGAAGCCTTCTTGGGCTTCCATATGCCGGGCATCGGCGTTGTCGTTTCGCTCCTCCTGATCCTGCTTACCGGCCTCGCCGCCGCCAATTTCGTCGGCCAGCGCATGGTGCGCTTCTGGGAAAGCGCGCTGTCGCGCATTCCCGTCGTCAAGTCGATCTACTACAGCGTCAAACAGGTTTCCGACACCTTGCTGTCCAGCAATGGACAGGCCTTCCGCAAGGCGCTGCTTATCCAGTACCCCCGCGAGGGGATGTGGACCATCGGCTTCCAGACCGGCGCACCGGGCGGCGATGCAGCCCATCACCTGGGCAAGGATTTCGTCAGCGTCTATGTGCCGACCACCCCCAACCCGACCTCCGGCTTCTTTCTGATGCTGCCCCGCAAGGACGCCATCGAGCTCGACATGAGTGTCGATGAAGCCCTCAAATACATCATCTCGATGGGCGTTGTCGCGCCGCCATCCAGCCGAGCCAAGGCGCCGCAGCCCGCGTCGGCCCTTCTGAATCAATAAGCGCGTCTGTCCGGCAGACGCGCACCGCTTTCCCCAGGAATATAGACCCCACCATGCGAACTCAATACTGCGGCCTCGTTTCCGCCGCCTATCTCGACCAGATCGTCACTCTCTGCGGCTGGGTTCATCGCCGGCGCGACCACGGCGGCGTGATCTTCATCGATTTGCGCGACCGCGAAGGCCTCGTACAAGTCGTCTGCGATCCGGACCGGGCCGACATGTTCCAGGTCGCCGAATCGGTCCGCAACGAATTCGTCCTGAAGATCACCGGCAAGGTGCGCCGCCGCCCTGCCGGCACCGAAAACACCGGCCTGGTCTCCGGCGAAATCGAAATCCTGTGTCACGAGATCGAAGTCCTCAACACCTCCGCCACGCCCCCGTTCCAGCTCGACGAGGAAAACCTCTCCGAAACCACGCGCCTCACTCACCGCGTCATCGACCTGCGTCGCCCCCAGATGCAGAAGAACATGATGCTGCGCTACAAGACGGCGATGGCCTTCCGGCGCTTCCTCGATGCCCAGGGTTTCATCGACATCGAAACCCCGATGCTCACCAAGAGCACTCCGGAAGGCGCCCGCGACTACCTCGTGCCGTCCCGCGTCCACGACGGCCAATTCTTCGCCCTGCCCCAATCGCCGCAGCTCTTCAAGCAGATGCTGATGGTGGCCGGCTACGACCGCTACTACCAGATCGTCAAGTGCTTCCGCGACGAAGACCTGCGCGCCGACCGTCAGCCGGAATTCACCCAGGTCGATATCGAAACCTCCTTCCTGGGCGAAGCTGAAATCACCGCGCTGATGGAAGAGATGATCCGCACCGTCTTCAAGGACGTCCTGTCGGTCGAGCTGCCCCAACCCTTCCCGCGCATGACCTACGCCGAAGCCATGAGCCGCTTCGGCTCCGACAAGCCCGACCTGCGTGTCACGCTCGAACTGACCGACGTCACCGACGCCGTCGCCGATGTCGCCTTCAAGGTATTCAGCGGCCCTGCCACCAGCGGCGGCCGTGTCGCCGCGATGCGCGTGCCCGGCGGCGCCAGCCTCACCCGCGGCGAAATCGACGAATACACCAAGTTCGTCGGGATCTACGGCGCCCGCGGCCTTGCCTATATCAAGGTCAACGACGTGGCCCAGCCCAACGAAGCCGGCCTTCAGTCGCCCATCGTCAAAAACCTCCACGAAACTGCGCTGCGCACCATCCTCGAGCGCACCGGCGCCCAGTCCGGCGACCTCATCTTCTTCGGTGCCGACAAGACCAAGATCGTCAACGACGCCCTCGGCGCCCTGCGCACCAAGCTCGGCCACGAAAAAGGCTTCGTCAACGGCAAGGCCTGGGAACCCCTGTGGGTCGTCGACTTCCCGATGTTCGAATACGACGAGGAAGACAAGCGCTGGACCGCCTGCCACCACCCCTTCACCAGCCCGAAGGACGAACACGTCGATATGCTCGTCACCGATCCGGGCAATTGCCTCGCCAAAGCTTACGATCTGGCGCTCAACGGCTGGGAAATCGGTGGCGGTTCGGTGCGTATCCACCGCGCTGAAATGCAGGAAAAAGTCTTTTCCGCCCTCAACATCGGCCCGGAAGAACAACAGGCCAAATTCGGTTTCCTGCTCGACGCACTCCGCTACGGCGCGCCACCCCACGGCGGTTTGGCCTTCGGCCTCGACCGCATCGTCACCATGATGACCGGCGCCGAATCCATCCGCGACGTGATCGCATTCCCGAAGACTCAGCGCGCCCAATGCCTGCTGACCAACGCCCCGTCGCCGGTGGACGAAAAGCAACTGCGCGAACTGCACATTCGTTTGCGCCAAAAGGCGACCGACACACCCGCCAGCTGATCGAGAACAAGGTCACGGCAAGGGGCGAACGGCTTGGCCGTTCGCCCCTTTTTCTTTTCCCGGCCCCTCAAGAAAACGCCGCTATCGCCGTTGCACAATCGTTCCTGCGACCCGCCCAGCCCTGCCCTCGTGATCGATCTCGCCACCATTTCCGCACTCATCGTCGAAGCCAATCCGAACATGCGGACGCAGCTTCGCAACATGCTCAACATGTGCGGCATCGGCAAAGTCCAGTTCGCGGTGACGGCCGGCGTGGCGGTGCGCAAGCTGCGCGACGGCCGTTACGACCTGATCCTCTGCGAATACCACATCGGCGACGGTCAGGACGGCCAGCATCTGCTCGAAGACCTGCGCCACAACGCCATCATTCCGCTGTCGACCCTGTTCATCATGGTGACCGGCGAGCGCCAGTACGAACGCGTCGTCAGCGCCGCCGAACTGGCGCCCAACGATTACATCCTCAAGCCCTTCGCCGCCGACACCCTCCACGACCGCATCTTGCGCTGCCTCGACAAACGCGAGGCCTTCCTGCCGGCCTACAGACTGATCGAACTGGGCAACGTGCCCGACGCCATTGCCTACTGCTGCGAAGCCGAAACAAAACATACCCACTGGCAGTTCGACTTCATGCGTCTGCGCGCCGAACTCCACGTCGCCAGCGGTCATGCCGACGAAGCCCAGCACCTTTACGAGCGCATCGTCGAGAGCCGCGGCGTTCCCTGGGCGCGTCTGGGGTTGGCCAAGACGCTGTACATGCAGCGGCGCTACGCCGAAGCCGAAGACATGTTGCAAGCCCTCGTCAACGAAAACGATCTTTTCGTCGATGCCTACGACTGGCTATCGCGCGCCCGCGAAGCAGCCGGCCAACTCGAATCCGCACGCAGCATCCTCGCCAACGCCACGGCGCTGTCGCCGCACCGTGTCGGGCGTTTGCGCCGACTCGGCGAACTCTCCATCGAAACGGGCGACCACGAAGCCGCCGAAAAGATACTCACCGAGGTTGTGCGCAAGGGCAAATATTCCGACTTCCGCGATCCGGAAGACCACGTCCGCCTGATTCAGGCCCAGCTCGGCAAAGGCGACACCGTCCAGGCCGAAGCGACGATCCGCGATCTGGAACGCTCCATGGCCGGCCTCGACAAGACCCGCTCCTGCACAGCCCTCTCGAGTGCGCTGGTACACGTGAAAAAAGGTGATCACGCACGCGCAGGCGAAGCCATCAAGACCCTCATGGCCGAGCAAGACGCCGCCCAGAATCTCTCGCTCAAAATGAAGGGCGAGCTCGCCCGCGCCTGCTTCGCCACCCAACTCGACGATCACGGCTCCGAACTCGTCCTCGACATCATGCGCAACGCTCCGGACGAGCGCACCATTTCCAGCGCCAAAGACATGCTCAAGGAAGCCGGCAAGGCCGAGCTGGGCGAACAGTTGGCCGGACAGATCAACTGCGAGGTCAAGGATCTCGTCTCCGAAGGCGCCCGCAAGGCCCAGAGCGGCGATTTCGACGGTGCCGTGCAGTTCATGCTGAACGCGGTACGCCGGATGCCGGGCAACCCCAACGTGCTCTTCAACGCCACCCTGGCGCTCCTCAAGCACGTGGAAAACTGCGGCTGGAACGAGCGCTTCGCAGAACAGGCCCGCACCCTGATGGAACGTGCCCGCCAGCAGGATCCAAGCAATCCCCGCCTGCCCGCCCTCACCGCCTACTATCACAACCAGCTGAAGAAGTACGGCATCCACCCCTGATCCACTGGCTGCTACACTGACAGGACAATCCTTCGCCCCTGCCAGAGCCGCCATGCCTGTCCGCCTCCTCCGACTCCTCGCGATCCTCCTCACGCTTTGCGCCGGAAGTGTCTTCGCGCGCGACTTTCTCGACTGGCGCACCACTGAAGTTGCCAGCATTTCCGCCACCTCGCTGCCGGCGGAAGCCCGTGAAACCCTGGCCTTGATCCATCAGGGCGGCCCCTACCCCTACCGCCGGGACGGCATCGTCTTCCAGAACCGGGAAGGCCGGCTGCCTGGCGCAACCCGCGGCTACTATCGCGAATTCACCGTCGCCACACCCGGCTCCCGCGACCGGGGTGCCCGGCGCATCATCAGCGGTGGCCAGCCGCCGGAGGTCTTCTATTATTCGGATGACCACTACCGCAGCTTCCGGCGCATCCGGGAGTAAGCCGCCATGAGCACCGCCCAGTTCCACACTCTGCTCTCCCGCGCCGAACGGGCCGGGATCTACCACATGCCCTTTGCCGCCGATCTCGCCCTCGAAGAAGCCGCCGAAAGTCTCGAATACCCGATGTACCGGGTCGATCTCTCGAAAGTCACCGACAAGGAGGGCTTTCTCGACGCCGTCGGCCAAACCCTCGGCTTCCCCGACTGGTATGGACATAACTGGGACGCCCTGGCCGACTGCCTCACCGATCTGTCGTGGATGGCCGCGGATGGCTACGTGATCGCCCTCGACCACGCCGACGCCTTCGCCCGCGCCAATCCAACCGATTTCGCAACGGCGCTGTCGATTTTCCAGGACGCCTCCGACACATGGAGAGAAGACGGCATTCCGTTCTGGACACTGGTCGGCACCGCAACCGACGGCATCGCCTGGCTGCGCGACCTGGAATAAGCCCGGCATGACCCCGGTTTTCAAGCAGCCGGTATCGGTACTGGTGGTCATTCATACGCCACAGCTGGACGTGCTGCTGATGGAGCGGGCTCAAGGCGACACCCTGTGGCAATCGGTCACCGGAAGCCGGGAAGGCGACGAAAGCCTTGCCGACACCGCCCGGCGCGAAGTCGCGGAGGAAACCGGCATCCAGGTGCCCGCCGACGCGTTGACCGACTGGCGCCTCAGCAACCGCTTCGCCATCATGCAGCGCTGGCGCGGCCGTTACGCGCCCGGCGTCACCCACAACACCGAACACGTGTTCAGCCTGTGCGTGCCGGCCATCGCACCCGTGCGCCTCGCGCCGGACGAACACACCGCCGCCCTATGGTTGCCTTGGCGCGACGCCGCCGAAATGGTTTTCTCCTGGACCAACCGCGACGCCATCCGCCTCGTCGCCCACGAACTTAGCGCAGCGTAGCAGCCTCAATCCGCTTCCTGAGGCAATCGGGGCAATAGCAGCTTCCTGCCGCCTCGCCCTCGGGAACTGCCAGCAGCGGCGGAAAGGCGGCACACCAGCATTCGTTCAGGCCGGCATTCATGCCGCAGGTAAACGCAGTCCCGCAAGCCGGGCAGACGTTGGTCGGAACCATGTTGTGGCGATCGTCCATTCCGTAAATCCTCGTTTTCATTTTCGTCGAGTTTATCCGCTCGCCGGGGCTTGAAGTCACCCCCGGTGCGCCCTATATATCGATCAGGGAGGGCGGACAGCCCTCGGTACGATGAGCAGATAAAGGAGAATTACGAATGAGCAACATTACTCGCCGTGACCCTTTGGACGATTTCTTCCGCGGCTTTCTCGTGCGTCCGGTTGAATACGGCGGTGCCGCTGCCGAAGCGCCTCAGATGCGGGTCGATGTGAAGGAAGCGGAAGACGCCTTTCAGGTTCACGCCGAACTTCCCGGCATCAAGAAAGAAGACATCCACGTCCATATCGACGGCCCGGTAGTGTCGATCAGCGCCGAGCGCAAGCAGAGCAAGGAAGTGAAGGAAGGCGAGCGCGTGCTGCGCACCGAACGTTACTTCGGTCAGGTTTCGCGCAGCTTCCAGCTCGGTCAGGATGTGGACGAGAGCAAGTCCAGCGCCAAGTTCACCGACGGCGTACTTGAACTCACCCTGCCAAAGAAACTGGCACCGCAGGCCAAGCGTCTCGTCATCGACTGATCGTCGGCGCGGACATTTGTATCGGCAAAAAAGCGGGAAGAGCGATCTTCCCGCTTTTTGTTTGGGAGTCCGCTCATTACAATCGCGGCTACCTGCAAACCCTTCCTGCGCCGCACAAAGCCATGACCGAGAACATCGACACCTCCAACCTGTCTCCCGCCCAGAAGGCCGCCATCATCGCCGAGGCGCTGCCCTACATCCGGCGCTTCCAGGACAAGACCCTCGTCATCAAGTACGGCGGCA
>CALMXT010000130.1 GCA_937871125.1 uncultured Zoogloea sp.
CCTGCGACCTTCGGGTTATGAGCCCGACGAGCTGCCAGACTGCTCCACCCCGCGCCGAAAGAAGAATATTAGCACAGACACGATGTGAGTTCAACTATTCGCTCACACGAGCCTTTGATTTCGCTGCTCGCTCCAGATACTCGGCTTCTGGCATCACGGTTACCCGGACCTCCGGCGTCTGGGCGAGGCCGCCAAGGATGACGCCGCGAAGCGGCGAGACGTCCTGAAAATCCCGGCCCCAGCCGAGCGTCACGTGGCGCAGGTCGGGCTGAATGCCGTTGGTAGGGTCGTATTCGATCCAACCCTGCTCGGGACACCACAAGGCAACCCACGCGTGCGATGCATCGGCGCCGATAAGGCGCGGTTTACCCGGTGGCGGATCGGTAAGCAGATAGCCCGACATATAGCGGGCCGGAAGACCTATCGAGCGCACGGCGGCAATCATGAGATGGGCGAAATCCTGGCAGACGCCGCGCTTGCGCTTGAGCACCTCATATACAGACGTACCGACCTCGGTGGCGTCGGGATCGTATTTGAAGGTTTTGAAGATCAGTTCCGTGAGCGCCCGCGCGCCTGCCAGCAACGGCACACCCGGCTTGAACACCTGGGCGGCAAACGCAGCCAACTCGGCACTCCGCGGCGCACTTGGCGAGGCGTAGAGGTAACGCTCGGCATCAAGCATCTCGCTGTCGCGCGCCACCGCACGGTAGCGGAAGCTGTCGCGCACCCTCTCCCAGGGTGGAGAGTCTTCGTCTTTCGGCAGCTCCCGAGCAATGACCGTGACGCGGCTCTCGGCGCGAACCAGCAAGCCGTCATGGGGCGTATCGAGGGACAGCCAGGCAACCGGATTGCCGAAAGCATCCTCTCCCTCGGTCAGGCGCGCGAGATCCGGCTCGACAGTGATGCGACCGGATTCCCGTATCTGCCACGGCAGTTCGCGGGGAATCAGGTGCAGCAGGTGATGGGCCAACGACACCGGCACGCCGCAAGGCGGATATTCGGTTTCGTGGATGACGATATAGGCGGCGCTTCGGGTCATGAGCGGAATCGGGTTCAGGCGGCAAAGGTGGCTTGGCCACGCCCGACATGGCTGAAAAAGCGCATGGCGAGACGGTCGGACAAGCGGCGGCCGGCACCGACCAGTTGATCGAAGCGCTCGGCCAGAGCCAGGCACGCCGCTTTTCGCTCGGGGCCGGGGCGTGCCGCCTCAAGACGCACCCACGGAAAGGTCTGCAAGGCCTTGAAGGCGCTCTCCAGTTCGGTGACGCCCAAGGCTTCGCTGTCCGTCTCGAACTTGCTCAGGTAATTGACGCTCATGCGCAACTGGAAGGCCAGCGCGTGCGGGTTGGCATCGTCCATCGTAAGCAGGTGGATGGCCGGCAGCAATTCCGGCTGGGCGCGATAGCGGGTGCGATAGGTGATGATGGAATCGCATAGTTCGAGCAGAGCTTCCACGGCCAGTTCCTGGTGCAACGGCTGGTCGAGCTCCACGTAGCGACGCAGAAAACGCGCCAACGTGGCGGCCACGTTGTCGAGCCGCTCGATGCGGCGGCCGACGATATGCAGACGCCAGCCCATGTCGCGGGTCATGTTGTCCATGGCGAACCCCGACAGCGATACGAACGTGGTCAGCGCTTCGTCGAGAAATTCGAGCAGTGCCGGAACGTCGCTGTCCCGTTCGCGACAGGTCTCGATTTCAGCCGACAGGCGCTTGAGAGCATGCCAGTGATCGAGGGAAAGGTGCTCGCGGGCCTGGCCGGCACACCAGGTGAGGCGCTGCAGGTTGGCCGCCAGACCTTGATCGGCGTGGCGATCGAGTACGGCACGGAAGAGATCGAGTTCGGCCTTGGCGAGCGGGGCGTTCACCACTTCGGGCTCGACGAGGCCTGAGCCAGCGGCGAGATGGAGCATCATCCCGAGCGCCCCCGCGCGCTCGGTGCGGCGGCCTTCCGACAGGCGTGACAGCGCCAGCCGCACGAGGCGGGCGATGGCGTCGCAGCGCTCGCTGTAGCGGCCGAACCAGAACAGGTTTTCGGCGAGGCGCGACGAAAGCGTGCCGGTTTCGTCGATCAGGTCGCCGACCCGGATCGTGCTGTGGAGCATGCTGAAGCCAGACACCGGGCCATCCGAAAGCGCCCAGGTATCTTTGCTGCTGCCGCCTTTCTGAAGCGTGAGAATGCGGGTGTTGTCTACGGCGGCGACCCGCGCCAGCCCACCAGGGAGCACGGTATAGCCTTCCGGACCGAAAGCGGCGTAGACGCGCAATCCCATCGCACGGGAACGCAGTTTGCGCCGGTGGCCGCCGGCCCATACCGGAGCGCGGGAAAGTTTGACGAGCTCCTGGGCGACGAAGGCCGAAGGTTCGGATTCGATGCGCTCAGCCAGTGCGTCGAGCTGGTCGGGAGCCAGACGGTCGCCAAAGATGATGTCCGTCGACAGCCCGGGAAAGGTCGGCTTGATGACCAGATCCCTCAGATTGGCAAGCACCTCCTTGCGCGCCGGCCCTTCGCCGCACCACCAGGTGGCGACCGACGGCATCGCCAGTTCCTCGCCGAGCAGGTGGCGACAGATGCCGGGCAGAAAGCCGGGCAAGGCCGCCGATTCGAGCAGGCCCGACCCCAGAGCATTAGCCATCAGCACACGACCGGCGCGCACGGCACCGAGCAGGCCGGGCACGCCGAGGGCCGAATCGGCACGCAGTTCGACCGGATCGCAGAAATCGTCGTCGAGGCGGCGAAGGATGGCGTGCACACGTTTGAGCCCGGAAACGGTTTTCAGGTAAACGGTGTCGTCGCGCACGGTAAGGTCTTGCCCCTCAACCAGCGGAAAGCCGAGGTAGCGGGCCAGATAGACGTGTTCGAAATAGGTTTCGTTGAAAGGGCCGGGAGTGAGCAAAACCGTCAGCGGCGGTTCGCCGTCGCTCGGAGCCTGACTGGCGAGGCTGCTTTGCAGACCGCGGAAGAATCGCGCCAGGGTCTGCACTTGCATATCGCGAAACAGATCCGGAAAGGCGCGCGATACCAACAAGCGGTTCTCAAGGGCGTAACCGGCGCCGGAGGGCGACTGGGTCCGGTCGGCGATGACCCACCACTGCCCGTCCGGCGAGCGGGCAAGATCGGCCGCATAAAGGTGCAGGAATGCGTCGCCGATCGGCTTGATGCCCTTGCAGGGCCACAGAAAACCTTTGTGTCCAAAGACCAGTTCGGGGGGCAACAGACCTTCCGCGAGCGTGGTCTGCTCGCCATAGAGATCGCCGAGCAGGGCGTTGAGCAAACGCGCACGCTGCCCGATGGCCGCGGCGATACCACGCCACTCGTCGGCCGGCAGAATCAGCGGCAGCAGGTCGAGGGACCACGGCCGACCGGTGCCGCGAGGGTCCGCGTAAACGTTGTAAGTAACGCCGTTTTGCTGGATGCCGCGCGCCAACTGCGCGGCGCGCGCCTTCAGGATGTCGCTGCCGGATTCTTCGATGTGCTCGATGAATGCCTGCCAGTGTGGCCGGATACCATCCTCCCCTCGAAGTTCGTCGTAACTGTCGGGGCGGTATGTGTAATGGGTAAGAAAGGAGCTGGTCATCGGAGCACGCTACCACTCTTTCCCTCAGTGGGGAATACGAAGGTTTGCGTCAGGCAGGCGCCGACGGGCACGGAGAGAGGCTCCGTGCCCGTCGGCGCAGATCGGCAGGAAAGACTCAGCGCCGCAGGTCGAGGGTGAAGGGGAACTCCTTCTCAACCGGCGAAACCTTCACTTCGGGCGCGCCCGGAGTGTGGCCCATACGGAAGTAACGGGCCAGACGACGGCTTTCGGCTTCGAACGCGTTGACCGGGAAAGTCTCGAAGCTGCGCCCGCCCGGATGGGAGACGTGGTACTGGCAACCCCCGAGGGAGCGGCCGGTCCAGGTGTCCACCAGATCGAAGGTGAGCGGCGCGTGGGGCGCGATGGTCGGGTGCAGGCATGACGGCGGCTGCCAAGCCCGGTAGCGCACCCCGGCGACGAACTCGCCGACGGTGCCGGTGGGCTGCAGCGGCACGGTGCGGCCATTGACCGCCAGCAAGAAGCGGTCGTCCGACATGCCGGTAGCACGCACCTGCAGGCGCTCGACGGAGGAGTCGACGAAACGCACGGTGCCGCCGATGGCGCCTTCTTCGCCCATCACATGCCAGGGCTCAAGGGCCGTGCGCAGTTCGACGTCGATGCCGCGGACCGCAAAATCGCCGATCTTCGGGAAGCGGAATTCAAAGTGCGGCGCAAACCATTCGGGTTTGAACTCCAGTCCGTGGCCCTGCAGATCGCCGATGACGTCGTCGAAATCCTGTTTGACGAAATGCGGCAGCAGGAAGCGGTCGTGCAGTTCGGTTCCCCAGCGCACCAGACGATCCGGCTTGTAGGACGTTTCCCAGAACAGCGCCAGCAGACCGCGCAGCAGGAGCTGCTGAGCCAGCGACATGCGTGCGTGGGGCGGCATTTCGAAGGCGCGCAACTCGAGCAGGCCGAGACGGCCGGTGGGGCCATCGGGCGAATAGAGTTTGTCGATGCAGAACTCGGAACGATGGGTGTTGCCGGTGACGTCGATGAGCAGGTTGCGCAGCAGACGGTCGATGAGCCACGGCGGCACGTCCTTGCCCACCTCCGGAAACTGGCGGAAGGCCGTTTCGATTTCGTACACCGAGTCGTTGCGCGCTTCGTCGATGCGCGGCGCCTGACTGGTCGGGCCGATGAACATGCCCGAGAACAGATAGGACAGACTCGGGTGGTTGTGCCAGTACGAGATCAGGCTGCGCAGCACGTCCGGCCGACGCAGGAAGGGCGAATCCGACGGCGTGGCGCCACCGAGCACGAAGTGGTTGCCACCGCCGGTGCCGGTGTGACGACCGTCGACCATGAACTTCTCGGAGGTCAGGCGGGAGTAGTGGGCCGCTTCGTAAAGGTGGGTGGTGCGGTCGACCAGTTCTTCCCAGTTGCTCGACGGGTGGATGTTCACTTCGATCACGCCGGGGTCGGGGGTGATGCGGAACTGGGTCAGACGCGGGTCGAACGGGGGCTCGTAGCCTTCGATCACCACCGGCATGCCCAGCTCTTCGGCAGTCGCCTCGATCGCGGCCACCAGTTCGAGATACTTTTCGAGGCTGGAGAGCGGCGGCATGAAGATGTGCATCGTGCCGTTGCGCGGCTCGGCGCACATGGCGGTGCGGACGATCCAGTCGGCAGATTCGAACTTGGACGGGGTCTTGTCGGTGGGGCTGAGCTTTTCGGAAGCGCGAGCCGCCTTGAGCGCCGCCGCGGCGCGGGCCGCAGCGGATGAGCCAAAGCCGGCTTCGTCGTCGGCAAGCGCGTTGAGCAGCGCGGTCTGACCGCCCGGCAGCTGACGCCGCAGGGCTTGATAGGCAGGCAGCGGCGGGAAGGATTGGTGGCTGTCGGTCGGATTGACGTAGGGGTAGCTGCCCTTCTCGACCCACGGCTGGGAATCCAGCGGCAGGCGGTAGCCGAGCGGCGAATCGCCGGGGATCAGATAGCAGCGTTCGTCGCGCAGGAACCACGGTCCGGTCTGCCAGGCGCCGGTGTAGGCATTGACGGACACCGGCAGCACGTAACCGACCGGGTTGGGCAGGCCATGCTCATAGACGCGGCGGATACGATCGCGCTCCAGCGGATCGTCGAGGCGGGCGTCGAAGGGATCGACGTTGCCCGGCAGGCGGCGTTCGCGCCACAGGTAATAGAAGGCATCTTCGTAGGCCGGGAAGACACGACGCTGATCCACGGCGAGGCGCGAAGCGACGCCGGCGAGGAAGGTGTGGGCCTTGTCCACCTTGACGTCGCCGGGAGTGGAGGCGTCGCCGATGAGGTCGGGATTGAGCCAGATCGGTTGGCCGTCCTTGCGCCAGAAGCAGCTCAGCGACCAGCGCGGCAGCTGCTCACCGGGATACCACTTGCCTTGCCCGAAGTGGGCCAGACCTTGCGGTGCGTATTTGTCGCGCAGGCGGTGGTAAAGATCTTCGGCGCGGATGCGCTTGTTCGGACCCATCGCTTCGGTGTTCCATTCGGCGCCGTCGGGGTCGTCGATGGAGACGAAGGTCGGCTCGCCGCCCATGGTCAGGCGCATGTCGTTGGCGTCGAGGGCCACGTCGATGCGGTGACCGAGGGCTTCGATCTCGGCCCACTGCTCTTCGGTGTAAGGCTTGGTGACCCGCGGCGCTTCAAGCACGCGGGTGACGTTCATGATGTGCTCGAACTCGCATTCGCAATCGTCGACCAGACCGGAGATCGGCGCGGCAGACGAGGGATCGGGCGAGCAGGCCAGCGGAATGTGGCCTTCGCCGGCAAACAGGCCGGACGTCGGATCGAGCCCGACCCAGCCGGCGCCGGGCAGATAGACCTCGGTCCAGGCGTGCAGGTCGGTGAAGTCGACTTCGGTGCCGGAGGGGCCGTCGAGCGCCTTCACGTCGGCCTTGAGCTGGATCAGGTAGCCCGACACAAAGCGCGCGGCAAGACCGAGGTGACGCAGCAGCTGAACCAGCAGCCAGGCGGAGTCGCGGCAGGAGCCGGTGCGCTTGGTGAGGGTTTCCTCAGGCGACTGCACACCCGGCTCCATGCGGATCACGTAGCCGATGTGAGCCTGCAGGTCGGCGTTGAGCTTGACCAGAAAGTCCACGCTGCGCACCTTCTCGCGGGAGATGGAGGCGAGGTATTCGGCAAAGAGCGGCGTGGCTTCTTCCTTGAGAAGGAAGGGAGCGAGTTCGTGACTGAGCGCACCTTCATACTGGAAGGGATAGTTCTCGGCGTCCGGCTCCAGGAAGAAGTCGAAGGGGTTGATGACCGACAACTCGGCGACCAGGTCTACCTCGACGCTGAACTCGGTGACCTTTTCCGGGAAGACCAGGCGGGCAAGATAGTTCGATTGCGGGTCCTGCTGCCAGTTGATGAAGTGCGGCTTGGGCAGGACGCGCAGCGAGTAGGACAGCACGCGGGTGCGGCTGTGCGGCGCGGGACGCAGTCGGACAACCTGCGGGCCGAGGGTTACCGGGCGGTCGTATTTGTAGGAAGTGAGGTGATTGAGGGCGACGTTGATTGTCACGGGATGCTCCGTTCTCGATACTGCGGGGTTGAGGCTTGCCCCATTCAAAAGCAAGCTTCACGCCAGTCTGTTTACGCTACGTGCATTGCACCAGCATGGCATTTACGCGGCGATCGGGAAGGATCGGAGACAGCTCCGGGGCACCATCACGCACCACGCACCAAAATGAACCCCCGAACTCGCACCGCTATGGTGCATGCCGGGAATGAAAACTCGACAGCGGGAACGATGCTCAAGCCTTGCCCGCGGCTTCGTGCCCCTCGCGCATCGCACGCTTGTTGAGCTTTCCGACGCTGGTGCGAACCAGCGCGTCGACGAAGTGTACCTGCAGCAATACGCCATAGCGAGAAATGCCCGAGGATTCGATGAGACGCGCCGAGAAGTTGCGGATTTCGTGCTCCGTCACCCGCCCGACGCTCTCGGGCTTGAGGGTGACCTTGGCCAACGGACGCTCGCCCCACTTTTCGTCGGGCACACCGATCACCGCCACGTCGGCCACCGCCGGATGCTGGGCCACCACCTCTTCGATCTGCAGCGAGGAAGTCCACTCGCCGCCGGTCTTGATCACATCCTTGATCCGGTCGGTGATCTGCAGATAACCGGCCGCATCGATGTGGCCGATGTCGCCGGTGTGGAGCCGGCCACCGGCCCACAGGGCTTCCGAAGCCTGCGGATCGTGGAGGTAGCCCTGGGTCAGCCACGGGCTGCGCACCACCACCTCACCCACCGAGCGGCCGTCGTGGGGCAGTTCGGCCATGTTTTCATTCACCACCCGGGCGTCCACCAACGGCAAGGGAATCCCGGTCTTGGCACGCAGCGCGGCCTGCTCTTCGGGCGTGGCATCGAGGGCTGCGGTAGGCAGCTGGGCCAGACTGAGGATCGGACAGGTTTCGGACATGCCGTAACCGGTGAAGGCATCGATGCCGCGCTGCATCGCCGTGCGCGCCTGAGCCTGGGAAAGCGCCGAACCGCCGATGATGAGCTTCCAGCGCGACAGGTCGATGACCTTGGACAGCGGATGGACCAGCAGCATATGCAGAATGGTCGGCACGCAGTGGGAAAAGGTGACGTTTTCGTCGCGCACCAGCTTGAGCAGGGTTTCCGGCACGTAGCGGCCTGGGTAGACCTGCTTGAGACCCAGCATCGTCGCCACATAGGGCAGACCCCAGGCATGCACATGGAACATCGGGGTGATCGGCATATACACGTCGTCCCGGTGCAGGCGGCCCTGGACGGGTGCGTTGCCAAGCCCCGCGGCCACCGACAAGGTGTGCAGCACGAGCTGGCGATGGCTGAAATACACGCCCTTGGGCAAGCCGGTCGTGCCGGTGGTGTAGAAGGTGGTGGCCTTGGCGTTCTCGTCGAAATCGGGGAAGTCGTAATCCGCCGCGGCGGCGGCCAGCAACGCTTCGTACTCGCCGGAAAAATCCACCGGCGGCGGCCCCTCCGCCGGTGCATCCTCGATCAGCACGAAGCGGCGCACGGTTTCCAGGCGGCCGGCGATGGCGGCGACGATGGGGAAAAACTCGGCGTTCACCAGCACCACATCGGCGCGGGCGTGATTGAGGGTGTAGAGGATCTGCTCCGGCGCGAGGCGCACATTCACCGTCTGCAGGATGGCACCCATCATCGGCACCGCAAAAAAGCATTCGAGGTAGCGATGACTGTCCCAGTCCATCATCGCCACGGTATCGCCGGCCTCCACGCCCAACGCCGTCAACGCATTGGCGAGCCGTCCGAGGCGCTCGCGCATCGCGCGATAGGTGTGGCGCCGCTTGCCCATGTAGGTGATCTCCTGATCCGGCGCAAAGGCGAGCGGCGTATGCAGGAGCTGCTTGATCAGAAGCGGATAGGCGTAGGCGCCGGGCGTGGAATCGATCAGCTTGACGGGCATGAAACTTCCCTCCCTTTGTTATCGTTTTGTGAAGGGTGGGAAGCTTAGCAGGATGGCTGCGCGCCGGACACGCCGGGCGGTTCCGCTCAAACGCCGGCGGCGGCGCCCTGAAACCACGCCAGTTTGCCGGCAAGGCCGACCACTTCGCCGACAATCAGCAAAGCCGGCGGACGGATGCCGGCCGCGGTCGCGATGTCGGGCAGGGTTGCGAGGGTGCCGACGACGATCCGCTGGCTCGGCAGGGTGCCGTTTTCCACCAGCGCCGCCGGCGTATCCGCCGCGCGGCCGTGGGCGATCAGCGCGGCGCAATGGGACGGCAGCATGCCGACGCCCATGTAGATCACCGCGGTCTGACGCGGACGGGCCAGGGCAGTCCAATCGAGGGCGGATTCGCCGGCGCGGCGATGGCCGGTGGCGAACACCACCGACTGGGCGTAATCCCGGTGGGTGAGCGGAATGCCGGCGTAGGCACCGGCTCCGCAGGCCGCGGTGATGCCGGGCACCACTTCGAAAGGCACCCCGGCCGCCAGCAGTTCTTCGAGTTCCTCGCCGCCGCGGCCGAAAATGAAGGGGTCGCCGCCCTTGAGCCGCACCACCTGCCAGCCCTCGCGGGCGAGGCGCACCAGCAGCCGGTTGATCTCTTCCTGCGGCACGGTGTGGTGGCCGGCCTCTTTGCCCACGTAGAAGCGCCGGGCGTCCGGATGGGCCAGTTCGAGCACCGCGTCGCTCACCAGATGATCGACCACCAGCACCTCGGCCTGCGCCAGCAGGCGGGCGGCACGCAGGGTCAGCAACTCCGGATCGCCCGGCCCCGCCCCGACGAGGACCACCCGGCCGATCGACCCGGTGCCGGATGCCCGCGGCGTGGCCGCGTCGGACACACAGCCACCCCGGCCGCCGAGCAGGTGGTCGAGGAAGGCGCGCAGGGCGCCGGTGGCGGGCATTTCAAGTGCGGCGGTGACGGGCGGCGGCATGGCGGAACTCCCGGAGAATGACGGCCGGAATCTATCAGTCGTATCCCGTTTTCGAACTTGACCCCTATCAAGGAAGGGAAATGGCCGCCGAGCGCACTCTTCGCCGTAAGCGGAGCAGATCGCTCGCTGGGTTCATTTCAAGGGAGATGCAACGATGAAAATGTGGAAAACAGGAGCAATTGCCGCGGCCTTGCTACCGCTGGCCATGGCACAAGCCTTTGCTGAAGAGGCAAAGACCACGACCAACGCACCCGAAGCCAAGTACCAGTCCGCCGGCTCGCCCCTGGCCAACGTGGAGATGTACCAGGACATCAACCCGAAGGCCCCGCCGATGAGCAAGGCGGAATTCGACAAGGCCCGCCAGATCTACTTCGAACGCTGCGCCGGCTGTCACGGCGTGCTGCGCAAGGGTGCCACCGGCAAGCCGCTGACCACCGACAAGACCCTTGCCGCCGGCACCGACTACCTGAAAGTCTTCATCAAGTACGGCTCCCCGGCCGGCATGCCCAACTGGGGCACCTCGGGCGAACTGTCCGACGACGAAGTGGACCTGATGGCCCGCTACGTGCAGCAAACCCCGCCGCAGCCGCCCGAATACGGGCTGAAGGAAATGAAGGCCACCTGGAAGGTCATCATTCCGCCGGACCAGCGTCCGAAGAAGAAGATGAACAACTACAACATCGAGAACATCTTCTCGACCACCCTGCGCGACACGGGTGAAGTTGCACTCATCGACGGCGACACCAAGAAGATCATCAACGTCGTAAAGACCGGTTACGCGGTTCACATCTCCCGCATCTCCGCTTCCGGCCGCTACCTGTTCGTGATCGGCCGCGACGCCAAGATCAACATGATCGACTTGTGGATGGAAAAGCCGGACAACGTCGCCGAGATCCGTACCGGTCTCGAAGCCCGTTCGGTCGAAACCTCCAAGTTCAAGGGCTACGAAGACAAGCTGGCCATCGCTGGCTCCTACTGGCCGCCCCAGTACGTGATCATGAACGGCGACACCCTCGAGCCGCTGAAGATCATGGCCACCCGCGGCATGACCGTCGGCGATCAGGAATTCCACCCGGAACCGCGCGTTGCCTCCATCGTGGCCTCGCACTTCAAACCGGAATTCCTGGTCAACGTAAAGGAAACCGGCAAGACCCTGCTGGTCAACTACACCGACCTGAACGCCATTTCGACCAAGGAAATTCCGGTCGCCAAGTACCTGCACGACGGCGGCCTCGACAGCTCCAAGCGCTACTTCATGGTCGCCGCCAACCAGTCCAACCAGGTCGGCGCCATCGACATGAAGGACGGCAAGCTGGCTGGCCTGATCGACGTGGGCAAGATCCCGCACCCGGGCCGTGGCGCCAACTTCATCCATCCGAAGTACGGCCCCGTGTGGTCCACCGGCCACCTGGGTGATGACACCATCGCCCTGATCGGCACCGACCCCGTCAAGCACAAGCAGTACGCCTGGAAGATGGTCGAATCCATCAAGGGCCCGGGCGGCGGCGCACTGTTCATCAAGAGCCACCCGAAGTCCAAGCACCTGTACTCCGACACCCCGCTCAACCCCGATCCGAAGCTGTCCCAGTCGGTTGCTGTGTACGACATCAACAACCTGGCCGCCGGCTACAAGACCCTGCCGATCGCCGAATGGGCCGGCCTGAAGGACGACGGCGCCAAGCGCGTGGTGCAGCCCG
>CALMXT010000131.1 GCA_937871125.1 uncultured Zoogloea sp.
GCGGCCCGGTAGGCGGCGCCGACGGTCGCCGGGTCGCTGCGCAGAACGGCGAGATCGCCGAGGGTGGCCTTGGCCCAGAAGCGTTCGCTCGGGTTTTCCTGACAGCCGGCGGCCCAGGCGACGCCGCCGGACATGCAGTCGATCTTGTCGTCGTAGTCGGTCTTCTGGCCGGTGAGGTCGCGGTAGAGGCGGATCAGCGTGAGGGCGTTGATGCCCGAATAGTAGTGGGTCGGGGCGTTGCGGAAGGCGGTGGTGTAGGTGTTGATGGCGGTGAGGAGGAGCGCGTCTTCGTAGCCGGCGGCGTCGCGTTTCTGGGCCGGCGTGCTTTCGGCGAGGTTCCAGGCGGCAACCCAGGCATCTTTGTCGAGCCGCCCGAGGAGCGACCAGGTTTCGACATCGGTCGGGCGCTCGGCGAGGATCTTCATATAAAGGGCGCGGGCGTCGTCGGCCCGGCCGAGCCGCTGCAGGCACATGCCGCGGGAGCGCGCGGCGTCG
The DNA here is from genome assembly GCA_937871125.1 of uncultured Zoogloea sp. Taxonomy (GTDB): domain Bacteria; phylum Pseudomonadota; class Gammaproteobacteria; order Burkholderiales; family Rhodocyclaceae; genus Zoogloea. The sequence goes on from CALMXT010000131.1 coordinate 496, forward strand.
ATGTTGGCGGGGTCGAATTCGCAGGCGAGTTCGAATTGCTCAAGGGCGAAGTTGAAATGCTTGCTCTTGAGCAGGGCTTTGCCGGCCTTGATGCGGGCTTCCACGCGCAGCGCGGTGACCGGGGCTTCGTCGGCCAAAACGAGGATGTCTTCCGGATGGTTGGCCTTGCGGGCACGTTCGATCAACCCCGCCCAGTCGTCGTAGCGCTCCCAGTATTCCCTGGCGCCGCCGACGCGCAGGCTCTTCCAGTCGGGTTCGACGAGGTTGGGGAGCAGGGAATACACGGGGCTGACGGTGCGTTCGTGCCAGGCGTCGAGGGTGGCGCGGGTCATCTCCGCAATGGCCTTGATGTCGGCTTCGAGCCGGGCCGGGTCGGGGGCGCCGTCCTTGAGGCTGTAGTTGTATTTGCGGTCGGTGTAGATGTCGAAAGGCTTGGTGTCCCGCGGGCCCATCACGAGCACGACACCGCGGGCGCGCAAGGCGTGGCGCACACCGAGTTCATACCAGACGTTGGGGTTGTCGATGGTGAGGTCCACGAGCACCAGGTCGGCCATCAACAGCTCCTGGAACATGTCTTCGCGGATGTCGCCGGCCCGCTGTTCCTGGTCGGCCCGGATCACGTCGAGACCGGCTTTTTCAAGGGCGGGCCGGATGAGTTGGGTGTAGATCAGGTTGAAATCGATGGGCGTGCCCTTGGCGTCCGGCTTGGTGCCGAAGGGCATGGCGACGAAGGCATGGAGTTTCATGACGGGCCTCGCAGAAGGCTTCGCGCGGGATGGAGCCGGATGGCTTGTTCAATCTTAGTCGCGGCGACGAAGCGCTGCCAAGCTTTGGGGGACGCGCCGGGCCGGCGGTCGAAGGGGGGCGTCCGACGCTGGGATGCCACTCGGCGCCATTCTGGGCTGACACCGAACCCGTCCGCCCGGCTGCACAGCGGGGCGGGTCCGATCCGGAATGAAGGTGCCGGGGCCGGAAAGAAACCGCCGGCAGGCTGGAAAAAAGGAACCGGCCGGTGGCCGATCACCGGAAAGGCGCACCGCCCTCCGGGCTGCCGGCCATCAGAGCTTGTGCAGCTCTTCTTCCAGTTGGGCAATCTCTGCGTTGAGATTCGCCAACTTCTCAGACAATCCGGCGGTGTCCTGATGTGTCTGGATGAAGTGGTCCAACTCCAACTCCAAGGTACTCTTTTGATACCTTCGACCGGCGAGTTCGGTCTCTTTTATCTTGCGCTTCGACTCCGGGCTGTTGGCAAGGCTGGCCATGACAATCATTCCTTTCGGTTGAATGAAGTGCTACTGGAGCGTCGCTGAGTGGGCCCGCGCGAGCATGGCTCGGCGACCGCTCCTGTGTGGCACGGTCTGAGATTGCTTCCGGGCAACGACAGTAAGCATTTCCTGTGACGCCTGACGTTTGACACAAAGGTTTGACACAACGGACTACCCAAGGACTTCCCCCACCCGCCCGACGGGCTTGCGATCCGGCATGGGCGTGCCGGGTTTGGGTGCTTGAAGCGCGATCCGGACCGTGAGGAGGGAGGCCGGAATGGATACTACGACGGTTGGCGTCGCTCTGGCAAAGAACGTCGTTGTCGCCCGCGCGGGCTTTGGTCTGCGCGCCCCACGCCATGCCTGAAGTCCGGAATCGGCGGGCGCGACCGGTCGATCATCAACCCAGCCGGCGCGGTCTGTCGGACAGCCGGGCCGGGTGTTGTCAGCCCAGCGACAGGCGCATCGGAAGCATGCCGGAAGCCGCGAAGCCTTGCTTTGCATAGAACCGCTGCGCCGCCTGGTTGCATCGGTCGGTGAGCAGGGTGATGCGCTTGCAGCCGCGTGCCCGTGCGAAAGCAAGAGCCTCCGAAAGCAGCCTTGTGCCGACGCCCTCGCCACGGCAATCGGGGCATACAACCATGTCTTCAAGCAAGGCAACCCGTTCGCCCAAGGCCGTGGATACCGTAAATAAGATATTGACCATGCCGACAACCCGTCCGGCGTCCCTCGCGAGCAATACCGCGCCAATTTCCGGCTCGTCGATCACGCGCGCCAATCCCTTTTGCTGGGCGGCCGGATCGGGCGTGAATTCGGCTTCCTGCGAAAACAGCACGGACAGCAGATCGCTGAGTGCCGCAATGTCGGCCGCGGTTGCGATTTCAATGTGCATTTGATGTATTACGAGATGTCCGACCGGGGCGTGCCTTGGCGAATCGGTGCGAACGCGTCCTTACGGGTTTTTGACCTCAATGAACCACTTGGGGTGCATTGCGGAAAAATCGGTGCGGATGTTCGACGGCAAATAGCTGGCCGAATCCAGGACAAAAGGCCGGCCATCCAGTCTCCTGAAAACCACCCAGTGCCAGAAATCTTTGTCATCTTCCCGATGATGTTTGATGGACAGAAGCGCCAGATCCGGCAGTGAATCCCACGATTCAAAAGGAATCTCTTGCGAAGAGGTTTCCATGCCCGCGCTCGAAAGCATGAGTCTCACATGCTGAGTGTCGGACCACAGCGATGGGTCCGAAGCATGGATACCCATCGCATTCGCCCGTTTCTTCATTTCGGCGTAGGTCTTGCCCAGAATGTTCGCAACCGACGCGATGCCGCAGCCCGTCGTTTCTTCTTGTATGACGGGCTCCGGCATCGATGACTTACATGGAGTGGAAGCCAATGATGTTTCCCTCCGTGTCGCGCGCCAAGGCAATGAAACCATGCTCGCCAATGGACATTTTCTCCTTGATGACGATGCCCCCGGTTTTTTCAACGCGAGAGATTTCTGTTGCGCAGTCTTTACAGCCGAAATAAACCACCGTGCCCCCACCGGAAGAAAGCCCTTCCATTTTCACGAGCATTCCACAGGCGCCATAGGAAGTCTGAGCCGTTGCTTTGTCCGACGGAAATGCCCACATTTCCAGATTCATTTCCGGTGTCGGCGCCGGCATGCTTTCCAGTTTGGTATCGAGCACGGCTTCGTAAAACGCCTTGGCGCGTTGCATGTCTTGCACGTAAATCTCAAACCAGACAACGGGATTGCTTTGCATGATCGTTCTCCTTTTGCTAGACGAAGAAACACAAGAGGGCATCGCAAGCGCTCAAGGATTGAGCGCAGGCCGCTGCCTCTCGTGGCTGGCGCGACCGCGGCCCATCGCTACGCGCCTCGGGGCGCAAACATGATGATGGCCATGCCGGCCAGTGCAACCGAAGCGCCAACGAGATCCCAGGCGGTTGGACGAATACCCTCGACAGACCATAGCCAGAGAATGGCCGTAAAAATGTACACGCCGCCATACGCCGCATAGACACGACCGGCCGCCGTTGGATGAAGCGAAAGAAGCCACGCAAAAAGCGCGAGGCTCAAGGCCGCGGGCACCAGCAGCCACGCGCTCCTGCCTTCTTTCAAGCACAGGTAGGGCAAATAGCAACCGACAATTTCGGCGACCGCGGTTACAAAGAATAGCGCGATCGTCTTGAGTTCAAACACGGTCTACCTCGATGTCGGATTGAAGTGCCGGGAGGTGAGGCGCCACCGGAGCGCGTCGCTTGCTGGTGCTCCGGGTGGCGCGATGGCTTTATTCACCGCGCGGCATCAGCGCGAACACACCCCAGCCCAGATATTCACGGGTGTAAGCGGCGTAGCGCTCGGGTTCCGAGCTCAGTTGGACGCGAACCTCCCCGGCGAGTTCGTCGTCGGGATTGGCTTCCAGCCATCGGCGCATGGTGAGCCATTTGGCCGCCTCGTACCGGTCCCAGCCGTCCTGGTCGGCCAGCACCATTTCAACGACGTCGTAGCCAAGGCGGCCGAAGGACGCGAGCAGTTCCGGCAGCATCAGAAAGTCGGCGATGGCGTTGGCAAGACACCCCTTGGCGACACTTTCCGTCGGCGGCAATTGGCGCCAGTAGGGCTCGCCGACAAGGATGATCCCTCCGGTGCGCAGGCTGCGCGCCAGAAGCTCGATAGTGCCGGCGACGCCGCCGCCGATCCAGGTGGCCCCGACACAAGCGGCCACATCGGCCCTCTCGTCGGAGACATAGCCCGCAGCGTCGCCGTGAATGAACTCGACGCGATCGGCGACGCCGAGTTCTTCGGCACGGCGCTTGGCCTGCTCGGTGAACAACCGGCTCATGTCGATGCCGACGCCGACGATGCCGTGATCGCGTGCCCAGGTGCACAGCATCTCCCCCGAACCGCTGCCGAGATCGAGCACCCGGGCCCCCCTTTCCAGACGCAACGCCGCGCCGAGCGTGGCGAGCTTATCCGGGGTGATCGGGTTGTGGATGCGGTGGGCGCTTTCGGTGATGTTGAATATGCGTGGGATATCCACTGCGGAAAATCTCCTTATGGGGGCGAATCGATTCGGTCACGGCCCGACGGTAAAGCAAGCGGCCGGCGTGGCTTTTCGCGCAGCATCCGTTCGAATCGATCCACTATTCGGACCGTCACGTATGTGCGGCACCAGGGAAGGAAAAGCTCTAGGTTGGATAGAAAAACCGGTCTGGAGACCGTTCATTGGAAAACAGTACTTGGCGGGGAAGTCCTTAGAGCAGGTTAGGGCTTGCGCGTAAAACGAAAGACAACAGCATTTTCTACCTTTCCCGGCAAGCCGACTTCCTTTCGTAGATTGTTGCGTAAAAGGCGAAGAACCTCGTCAATCTGCGCGCCATCACCGGAAGCATGCTCGTGTAGATAGCGGACGGTCGCAGCAACTTGATCGGCGGTGCCAAGAAGCTGAATGTCAGCGACAGCCGACTCAAACGCGAGGGCTTGTTCCTCTGTCTTCTTCGGCCGATTGGCCGCCGACTCCAGACGGCGATAAGCATCGAGAAGAAACTGAACACGCAAGTCGCGGCGCTTGTTCTGACGGTCGCGGTAAACATTGAACTGGTGTGCGGCGAACCAGCCGATGACAGCAACTACGGCGGGAACGGTGTATTTCAGCGTCTCGGCGTCAAACATGGCGAGCCCTAACGTT
>CALMXT010000132.1 GCA_937871125.1 uncultured Zoogloea sp.
CCATCCTGCGCTCGCTGGCCGACAAGGTGGATCAGCTCATCGTCGGCGGCGGCATCGCCAACACCTTCCTGCTCGCCTCGGGCAAGCGCATCGGCGAATCCCTGGCCGAACCCGAACTGGTCAAGGAAGCCCAGACCATCATGGACATCATGAAGGCCCGCGGCGCCGAAGTGCCGCTGCCGATCGACGTGGTGGTGGCCGACGAAGTCTCCGCAATGGCCCGCGCCAACAAGGTTTCGGTCGATGAAGTCGGCCCCCACGACCGCATCCTCGACGTCGGCCCCAAGAGCGCGGCCAAACTCTCCGAAATCATCGCCAACGCCGGAACCATCGTCTGGAACGGCCCCGTCGGCGTCTTCGAGCTCCCCCAGTTTGCCGGCGGCACCAAAATGATGGCCTCCGCCATCGCCCACTCCGAAGCCTTCTCCATCGCCGGCGGCGGCGACACCCTGGCGGCCATCGCCAAGTTCCACATCGCCGACGACGTGGGCTACATCTCCACCGGTGGCGGCGCCTTCCTGGAATTCCTCGAAGGCAAGACCCTGCCGGCCATCGCGGCCCTCGAAACCCGCTTCAAGGACTGAACGGCATCCGGTCGTCCGGCTCCTGCACAATGCGGCCTTCGGGCCGCTTTTTTTTGGCCAGTAGGGAGGGCGGGACTCAATACGACCAAAGGCAACCGCCGCACCGAATCTATTTGATCCATATGGACTAAAAATTGGAGCAGCAGCGCCGATAATGCATTTCACCGCCCATGTCGCCGCTTGCCGGGCTAGCCTTCGCGCTCAGGACGCTTCGCACCTATGTCCATTCCGGTCACAACCCTGATTGGCTCGCCCCGGCGCCTCGTCACGACCATCGTGCTCTTCGTGGCGCTGGACCTGAGCGTGCTCGTCATCAACTTGTGGCTTGGCGAACAGCTGGCGCGGGACGCCGTGGCCATCAACCTGGCCGGACGGCAGCGCATGCTCTCCCAACAGACCACCAAGGCTCTGCTGCTGAGCATCGGCGCCACCAACCCCGACGATGCCGCCCTCGCCCTCCAGGAGTTCAACACCGCGTTCGGGCTGTTCACTCAGACACTCACGGCTTTTGCCAACGGCGGCAAAGCCCGCGGTGGCGACGGCGCCGAAGTCAGCTTGCAACCGGTGAAGGGAGAAGCGATTCACGTCGTCAGTGCCGCCCGCGATATCGTCGCGCCCGTCGAACGTCTGCTGGCGGCTCCCGAATCGGCAGGCCCGATGCCTGGCCCGCAGTTCGTCCAGGCCGCGGACTACATGGTTCGCAACAACCAGGAATTGCTGGTCCTGATGAACTCGCTCACCACGGCGCTGGAGCGCGATTCGGTACGTCGCGCCCGCGATCTGCGCGCCATTCAGACCGGCGCCTTCATCCTGGCGCTGGGCAACTTTCTGGCGATCGTCGTGGGGCTGCTGCGTCAGTTCCGCGCCGTTGAGAGCGACAACCATCAATGGCGCCAACTGGCCCGCCACGATCCGCTGACCAGTCTACCCAACCGCAAAGCCTTTACCGAAGCAGCACAAGGCGTGCTGACCCGCGCCGAAATGGATAAAAGCGCGGGAGCCGTGCTGATGTTGGACCTGGACGGTTTCAAGCCCATCAACGACAGCTTCGGACACGCCACCGGCGACCGGATTCTGATTGCGCTTGCCGAAACGCTGGCGTCCACGGCGCGCGCCACCGACGTGGTAACCCGACTCGGCGGCGACGAATTCGCCATGTTGTGCCCGAAACTGCACGGCGAGGACGACATCCGCCACTTCTGCCATCGCCTGCTCGCGGCCATCGAACTCATTCCCGACCGGATCTGCCCTGGCAGCCGCCTCGGAGCCAGCATCGGAATTGCCGTCTACCCGGATGCCGGCTACAACCTCGACCACCTCCTGGGCCGCGCCGACAAAGCCATGTACGCGGCCAAGCAGGCGGGTGGCAGTCGCTGGAAGGTCGCCTGAAACGGGGTTCGCCTCAAGCTATAGCTGCGCTTCGCGGCGAATCTTCCATTCGCCGCCCTCCCTGACCCAATCCAGTTGCTTGCGGGCCGCGTCGCGGTAATTTCCCGACTGGTAGCGCTGTTCGAAAACGACCGACACCACATCGCCGTCCACCTTGTAGCTGGGCGAATCGAGTTGCACGTGAATGTCGCCCTTCTTGTCGAGCTTGAGGCGACGGTCGGCCTCCCAGGCGCTACGGGTACGTTTGTCGGCTGGCGTGAAAGCGCTGCCATAGAAAGCCAGGTAGCGCCCGGCATCCTTGGCCTCCCAGGCTTGGCGCCAGGCCTCCAGCCGGCTCGCCACGAGCTTGGACGGATCGACGGCCGCCACTGCCGACGCGGCCGGACGGGCTGCGCCAGCGGCGGCAGGCGCAGCCACTGCGGGTGCCGCCTTGGCGGTCGCCGGCGCCGCGTTTGCGGTCGGCTTGGCTGCCAGCACCGTGCCAAGCTGGGCGTGATGTTGACGCAGCACGATGTTGCCCGGCTCCAGCGCCAACCCCTTCTCGAAAGCCTGACGGGCGCCCGCCAGATCGTTGCGCGCCAGCAGCACCAGCCCAAGGGTGTCGTGGTAGCTCGCCCGCTTGCCATCCGCGGCCACCGCTCGCCGGGCCAGTTCCAGCGCTTCGTCGAGTTTGGTCCGCTGGCCCGCCAGAACGACCGCGAGGTTATTGACGAGACGCATGTCGTCCGGCTCGACCTTCAAGCCATCCCGATAGGCGGCTTCCGCCTCCGGCAGGCGCTTCATGCGTTCGAAAGCCTGCCCGCGCAGCGCGTGGGGCAAGTCACTGGTCGGCGCGAGCGGCACCGCGCTGGCATACGCCGCGACCGCCTGATCGCCCTTGCCGAGCGCCAGCAAGGCATCGCCCCGGCCCAGCATGGCCCCGGCAAAGTCCTTGCGTAGCGCCAGCGCCTTTTCGAAGGCGGCCAAGGCCCGGTCGGGCTGGTTCAGGCGCAGCGCCACCAGGCCCTGGGCATGCAGCGCGAGGGGGTTCGAAGGATCCCGCCGCACGGCTTCGTCGAGCGCCCGTCCGGCCTCTTCGATCTTGCCCTCGGCGGACAAAGCCAGCCCAAGCCCCAGATGGGCCGCGGCCATTTCGGGGTGCAGCTTGAGCACGTCCCGCAACTGGGCGGCAGCCAGGGCCGGCTTTTTGAGTTTTTCGAGGTAGAGCCCGGCCAGATCCAACTTGAGTTGGACGAAGCCCGGCTGGCTGGCGATCGCGGCACGATAGCTTTCCTCCGCTTCCGCCGGGGCGCCCTGCTCCACCAACAGGCGCGCCTGCGCCTGCAGCACGGAGGCCTGGCCGGGTGCCATGGCCACGGCACTGGCCATCCAGTCCCGGGCGAGCTTGGTCCGCCCTTGGGCCTGAGCGGCCGCCGCAAGCCCGAGCATGGCTTCGATGGATCGCGGATTGAGCTTGTACGCTTCGCCGAAGGCCTTTTCGGCCTGATCGAACTGACGTGTCCGGAGCGCGGACTGGCCTCTGCCGAGCGCCTCGGCATCGGACCGCAGTTGCCCCGTCGCAAGGGGAGCGGGCGCCGTGCCGACGAGCGCATCGGCAAAGACGCCGCCCGCAAGGAGTGCAACGCCCGCGCCAAGGACGAGGGCCGGAAGGGTTCGGGTTCGATTCATGACAACCTCGGGAACAAAAGACAACGCGGGCCGGCGCACGGACCGGATCGATCCGTCGGCCTCTGGCAATGCGACGGACGATAGCCCAGACCTGAAGCCCGTGCCCCACGCATATTTCACGGCCACGGCCGTCGGCCCCAGGCATTTTGGGACGTTCGCGATTTATTACAGGGTCAGGCGAAATGAATGTTGCTGTATCGGCATGCCGATGCGCGGTCGGAACGAAAGAAAAAAGGGGGCAGCCCCCCTTTTTCCCCACCAGAGTCAAGCCGGATCCGGACGCCACGCAGGGCGGCGTCCGTTCGGACCGAGGACTCAGGACTTGCGACGACGCACGGCGGACAGGCCGGCCAAGCCGAGCGCACCCAGCATCAGGGTGGTGGGTTCGGGAACCCGGTTGGTGGCGGTGCTGGCCTGGATCAGATCCTGGCTGTTGGGGCTGCTCCAGGTGGTCAGGGCAAAGTTGCCGGGAGCGGGATAGTTCTGGGTCAGCTTCTGCAGGTAAAGCCAAGCGTTATCGAGCGCCTCGGTTTCGTCGGCGATGGCCTGCTGGTCGGCGGGAAGCGCCGAGCCGGTGTGCGCGCCCGTCCAGTTGTTCAGCGTGCCGGAACTCAGGTCGCTGTTATCCAGGGCTTCCCACAGGGCGATCTGGAAGCCGGCGACTTCCACGGCGCTGGTCAGGTTCAGACTGCCGAAGCTTTGGTTGTAAAGGGTCTGCACGGCGGGCGACAGGTTCGCACCGGGCGTGTAGGTTTCGCCGCTGGTGAAGGCGGCAACGGACAGCCCCTGCAGCAATTCGTAGCAGAAGGCGAGGAAGCTGCTGCCGGTGGTGGTATCGGTCACGTTCAGCAGGCCAGTATCGATGGAACGCGTGGCGCCGGCGACATCGACCTTGAAGCCCAGGGTCGCGGGTTGGTCCACCATCAGGGAATCGGCGTGCGCGGCCGCACTGGCCAGCATGCCGACGGCAGCGAGAGCCAGTGCGGCTTTCTTGAAGATCGGGAAGTTTTTCATTTGATGCTCCTGCGTTAAAAAACTGAAGAAAGATTAGCGGATAAATTCATTCGCCGACCGGACGAAGTTGTCCGGTCGGACGATTTGGCTTAGGCGGCCATCAACGCGTACTGCTGCTCTTCGTACAAATGGCTGAGCTGGGCCAGACCCGCCGTGGCGGCGTCGCTGACCACCGCCGGAGCGGCCGCCGTTGCAGCGGCATCGCCGACGGAGACGGCGTTGCCGAGAACGTGGTCGAGGCTGCGGTCGTCGCCGAGCAGGGAGGCCAGATTGGGCAGTTCGACACCGGCGTCCTTGGCATCGGCGACGGAGACGTTGAAATACACGTCGGCCATGTCGATGCTGCTGCCGTCGGCCATCACCGCGCTGGAGCGTTCCAGATGCAGATTGCCCTGGGCATCCACCGCCGGCAGATCGACGTGATCGACCTTCAGGCTGGTTACACCGGCTTCGGCGAGGGTGCGCATTTCGCCGGCGTCGGTGTGGTGGTTGCCGTTGAGATCCTGCCAGACGCGCAGATCGGCAAAGTGGGCATCCTTGGCATCGACGACACCGTCGCCGTTGCTGTCGAAGGCCGCCAGCTTGGCAAAACCGTCGCCCTTGCTGGTGCCACCGAACAACTCGGAGAGGTTGTCGACCTTGCCGTTGTGGTTGATGTCGATGGCCAGGAAGGCATCACCGGAAGAAATCCAGCCGCTGTTGATCGCCTTGCCGTTGCCGAACAGGTCGAACTTGCCGGTGGAGTCTTCACGGGCGATGGTCTGGATGCCGTTGTGGTCCAGGTCGAGGACGATCGGGGTGATCGCCGCGTCCCAGGTCATGTCGGCTTCGCCGGACACCAGGTTGGTGTAGGCCGTGTAGGCGTAGTCCGAGGTGCTGTAGGCATCCGCATCGCGGCTGTCGTCGGTTCCCACGTCCTTGGCCGCCCAGTACCACCAGGACATGTCGACGCCCTTGTAGTACGTGGCACTCTTGTCGAAGCAGATCTGATAAGTGCCCGGGTCGAGATTCACGAACTTGTAGTTGCCGTTGGCATCCGTGTAGGTGCTTTGGCTCCAGCACTGGGCCGCGTTGTCCCACAGCCAGACCTTGACGTTGGCGATACCGGCTTCGCCGGCGTCCTGCAGGTTGTTGTGGTTGACGTCTTCCCACACCTTGTCGCCGATGCTGGCCTTGCGATACAGACCGCCGTCCACCTTGGTGAGCGCCTGGCCGTCCGCCAAGGTGATGGTGCCGGTGTAGCCCGACGAGTTGAAGGCGCTGTCGGTACCGTTCCAGCCAGCCTGATTCTGCTTGGTGACGTAGTAGCCGGTCGGGGTGACAACCTGAACCTTGTAGCTGCCCGCATCGAGATTGCCGAACAGGTAGCTGCCGTTGGCATCGGTGGTGGTGGTGGCCACCACGGCACCGGCGCCGTTCAGCAGCTTCACGGTGACGCCCTTGATGCCGGCTTCGCCCGCGTCCTGGATGCCGTTGTAGTTCATGTCCTCCCACACCCGGTCGCCGATGCTGGCCGAGGGCTTGCAGAAGATGCCGGCGTCCCAGGTCATGTCGTTCTCACCGGCGACCAGCGTCGTGGCGACGGTCTTGCCGGTCGTCACATCCACATCGGAATCGACGGCGTCGTTGCTGCCTTGATCCTTCGCGGTAAAGCCATAGCCGGTCGGCGCCACCACCTGGACCGAGTAATCGCCCGGAACCAGGCTGCTGAACTTGTAGTTGCCGTTCGCATCGGTGGTCGTCGTGGCCACCACGGTGCCGTTGACGTCGAGCAACTTGACGGTGGCGCCGCAGTAGCCGGTTTCGCCGGCGTCCTGGATGCCGTTCTTGTTGCAGTCGACCCACACCTTGTCGCCGATGGAAGCCATCGGCTTGTAGAAGCCGGCATCCACGGTCAGGTTGCTGCTGCCCTGAGCCAGTGAGTAGACCCCGGTGATGCCGTTGGCGTCGATGTCGCTATCGGTGGCATCGGTCGCCACCGAGGCGTCCTTGGTGGTGATGACGTAGCCGGTGGGCGTGACGACCTGGATCTTGTAGTCGCCGGCCGGCAGCTTGTCGAACAGGTAGTTGCCGTTGGCGTCGGTGGTGGTGGTGTTGATCGCCACTCCGGCGCTGTTGAGCAGCTTGACGGTGACGCCGGCAATCCCGGCTTCGCCCGCATCCTGCACGCCATTGGCGTTGGCGTCGTTCCATACTTTGTCGCCGATGCTGACGTCGGTGGCGCAGAAGGCGGACGGTGTGCTGACAACCAGATTCTGGATCTTGAAGTAGTCGTCGGTTTCGCCCGGGTTGGCTGCCACGACCAGCACGTTTCCGGCCAGGCCATTGGCGTTGATATCCGCCCAGCGGGCAGAGGTCAGCGTGGTGGCATTGACTTCGGTGAAGCCCAGGCTGGTCAGCACGGCGTCGGTGAGTGCAACGTGGGAGTCGAAAGCGCCATTGACGGTGCCGATCCACACCTTGGCATCGCTGTCGCCGACCACATAGCCCAGGTAGGCCTTATCGACCACCACGGACTGGGAGAACTCGAACATCACGTAGTTGTCGCGAGTGCCGTTGTTATCCACGGTGTGGGTGTTGCCGTAACCGTAGCCTTCGCTGCCATCGGTCACGCCGAGGCCGCCGCCGTAGGCGCCCAGGTAGGCGCTGCTCCATGCGCCGGTGCCCTTGTCGCGGCTGAAGGCACTGGCATTCACCGAGATGCCGTTGTTGCTGAAGCACAGGATGTTGCCCAGCGTGCCGCAGGTCGAGGAGTTGCCGCTGAAGTCGAAGGTGGCGGACACCACCGGAGCGGTCAGACCGGCATCCCAAGACATGTCGTTCTCGCCGGATTCCAGGTAGGTCTGGGCGGTCGTGCCGACCACCGCGCCACTGGCGACGAGGCGCACGTTGTCGATGATGCCGCCGAGGCTATCGTTGTCGCCCGCCTGTTCGCGGAATTCGACACGGCTGGATGCATCCTGGGCGACGACGTTGAACGTGTACTTGGTCAGCGTGGTCGAGGTCGGATCGATGGTGGCGATCTTGCTGCCTTCCCACCACACTTCGACGGTGTTGGTCGAAGCGGCGGTTCCACTGCGCAGCGCCAGGTCGACGCTGAGCTGGTAGGTCTGACCCGCAACGGTGGCCACGTTCTGGTAGAAGCCGGTGTTGGAGCCGGCGGTGTTGGCGTCCAGCTCAGCCACGTAGGTGCCGGTCGCACCGCTCACGCCAAAGCAGGAGGCGGCATTGACTTCGATGCTGTCGCCCACGCCGGTCCAGCCGGTCGCGCCGGATTCGAAGCTGCCGTTGACGATCAGGTTGGTGCCGCTCGGGACGGTGCTGGCGATCACGTCCGAATCGATGGCGTCGTTGGTGCCGACGTTCGAGGTCGTGAAGGAGTAACCGGCCGGGGCCACCACCTGCACGGAGTAGGTGCCGGGCATCAGGTCCTTGAAGACGTAGTTGCCGTTGGCGTCCGTGAGGGTTGTGGCCACCACCGCGCCGCTGGCGTCGAGCAGCTTGACGGTCACGCCGACCACGCCGAACTCGGCGCCATCCTGGATGCCGTTGTTGTTGCAGTCGCCCCACACCTTGTCGCCGATGGAAGCCTTCTGATACAGGCCCGCATCCCACGACAGGTCGGTTTCGCCAGCCGTCAAGGTGGTCAGGATGGTCTTGCCGGTGGTCGGGTCGATGTCGGAATCCAGCGCATCGTTGCCACCCTGGTCCTTGGCACTGACGAAGTAGCCGCTCGGCGCCACCACCTGGGCGGCGTAGTCGCCCGGCGTGAGGTTGCTGAACAGGTAGTTGCCACTGGTGTCGGTCGTCGTGGTGGCGACCACGGTGCCGGCCGCGTTGAGCAGCTTGACCGTTACGCCGGCCAGGCCCACTTCGCCCGCGTCCTGCACGCCGTTGGCGTTCTTGTCGAGCCACACCCGGTCGCCGTAGGAGGCGGTCGCCTGATAGATGCCGGCGTCCCAGGTCTTGTCCGATTCGCCGGAGTCGAGCACGGTTTGCGCGGTC
>CALMXT010000133.1 GCA_937871125.1 uncultured Zoogloea sp.
TTCTGCAGGAGCGGCACGAAGACTTCGTTGAGCGCCACGCCCAGCATCGCCGGCTCGTCGGGCGGCTTGCCGGTGTAGGTGCTGTGGTAGATCGGATCGCGGCGGCTGGTGATCCGCTCGATGGTGAAAACCGGAAACTCGGCCTGCTCGTTGTAGTAGCCGGTGTGGTCGCCGTAGGGGCCCTCGAGGGCGGTTTCTCCCGGATGGATCACGCCTTCCAGCACGATTTCGGCCGACGCCGGCACTTGCAGGTCGGAGCCGAGACACTTGACCAACTCGGTCTTGGCGCCGCGCAACAGGCCCGCAAACTGGTATTCGGAGAGCGAGTCCGGCACCGGCGTCACCGCCCCAAGAATGGTCGCCGGATCGCAGCCGAGCACCACCGCCACCGGGAAAGGTTTGCCGGGGTTGGCCTTTTGATGTTCGAGAAAATCCAGCGCGCCGCCGCGGTGGGCCAGCCAGCGCATGATGACCTTGTTCGGTCCGAGCACCTGCTGACGGTAGATCCCCAGGTTCTGGCGGGCCTTATTGGGTCCGCGGGTCACGACCAAACCCCAGGTGATCAGCGGCGCCACGTCGCCGGGCCAGCAGTGCTGGATCGGCAGCGTAGCCAGATCCACGTCCCGCCCTTCCTTCACCACCGCCTGACAGGGCGCGGAGGACACGGTCTTCGGCGACATGTTGAGCACCTGACGGAACACCGGCAGCTTGTCCCAGGCATCCTTGAGGCCCTTGGGCGGCTCGGGCTCCTTGAGAAAAGCGAGCAGTTTGCCCACTTCGCGCAAGGCGTTCTGCCAGTCGTCGCCGCTCACGCCCATGCCGAGCGCCACCCGCTGCGGCGTACCGAACAGGTTGGCCAGCACCGGCACGGAATGCCCTTTCGGGTTCTCGAACAGGATCGCCGGCCCGCCGGCGCGCAGCACCCGGTCGCAAATCTCGGTCATCTCCAGGTGCGGATCGACTTCGGTCTTGATCCGCTTGAGTTCGCCGAGGCGTTCCAGTTGGGCGATGAAGTCACGCAGGTCGGTGTAGCGCATGGGGGTCGGGGCGGGTAAGGAAAAATGGAAACGGCCGCACAGGCGGCCGTCGATGGCGGTGGATGCCGCGGCTCAATCCAGCAGCGCGTTGACGGCCTTGATGTCGTCGTCGCCAAGCGTGCCGGTCGCGGCCTTGAGCTTGAGCTGGGCCAGCAGGGTGTCGTAACGGGCCTTGGAGAGCTTTTGCAGGGTGTCGTATAACTGGCTTTGGGCGTTGAGCACGTCGATGTTGATCCGCACCCCCACTTCGTAACCGAGCTTGTTGGCGTCGAGTGCCGAGCGGGACGAAACCTGGGCGGCTTCGAATGCCCTGACCTGCGCCAAACCGCTGGTCACGCCGAGATAGGCCTGGCGGGCATTCTGGGCCGAGGTGCGGCGGGCGTTGTCGAGATCGGCGCTGGCCTTGTCGCGCAAGGCGGTGGCTTCGCGCACGCGGGAACTCACCGCCCCGCCCTGGAAGAGCGGCATGGCCAGCTGGACGCCGACGACGGTGGTGTCGGTATCGGTGCGGACCACCGGGCTGGTGGCCGTGCTGATCGGCGCCGTGGACGACATGGCGTTGCCGTAGCTCGCCACCAGATCGACGGTCGGCAGGTGGGCCGCACGGTTGCGTTCGACTTCGCGGTCGGAAATCTCGCGGGCGATCTGCGCCGCCTGCACGGTGTAGCTGCCGCTCTCGGCGGACGTCACCCAGGACTGGATGTCGAACGGCTCCGGGCGGCTCAGGGCGACGCCCTTGCGCAGCCCTTTGAGGATTTCCGGCTCTTTGCCGGTGATGACCGCCAACGCATGACGCTTGACCGCCAGATCGCTATCGGCTGCAATCACCTGGGCGGACGACAGGTCGGCCCTCGACTGAGCCTCGTGAACGTCCGTGATGGTGACGGTGCCGACCTCGAAACTCTTCTTGGCCAATGCCAGTTGCTGGGTGTTCGCCTCGTGGAGCGCATTGGCGGCCGAGAGGACGTCCTGGGCCACCAGCACATCGAAATAGGCCTGGGCGGCACGCAGGGTCAGATCCTGGCGGGCCAGTTGATACTGAGCCTCGGCCAGCGCGACCTGCATTTCGCCTTGCTTGTATTGAACCCAGTTCTGCCAGCGGAACAGGGGTTGGGAGAGCTGGACCTGCCAGCCGTTGCCGTTGTAGCCGCGGCTGACGTCGTAATGGTTCAGATCGACCTTGTTCCAGTTGGAGTTGCCGGTCAGATTCAGCGACGGCAACAGGCCGGCACGCCCCTGAGGCAGCTTTTCGCGACCGGCTTCGAGGGAAGCCCGCGCGCCAGCCAGCGCCGCGTCGTAAGAAAGGGCATCGCGATAAACCTGTTCGAGATCGGTCGCGCCTGCTCCGGCCGCCATCAGGCCCGCCGCCATCGCTACCGCCACACGTCCTGCAAACTGCTTCATTCGGTTCTCCGTCCCTTGTTTCGCACGTCTCAATACTGGGGCATGGCCGGATCAACCTGCTGCGCCCACTGGGCCACGCCGCCCGCCAGATTGATGAGGCCGGCAAAGCCCTGGCGCTCCAGGAACATCGCCACCTGCATGCTCCGCCCGCCATGGTGGCAGATCACCACGATCTCGACGTCGTCGGGCAACTCCTGCATGCGCGCCGGCACCGTGGCCATCGGCATCGGCACGGAGCCGGGAATCGCGCAGTAGGCGAACTCGGAAGGCTCGCGGACATCGAGCAGGAAAGGAGCCGGACGGGAGCCGTCCTGCAGCCATTCGGCCAGTTGCGGCGGCGTGATTTGCTTCATCGGTCGATCCGGATCAGAACTTGAAATGGCTCTTCTGGGGCGCGTTGCGCATCATCGGCACCGCGTTTTCGAAGAGGGATTCGGTGCGGAATTGCCCTTCGGCCAGACAGGTGACCAACTGGGCGGTCATGAGGTGCGGTTCGCCGACGAACGCGAACAGACGGCCGCCGACCTTGATCTGCTGCAGCAGGGATTCGGGGATGAAAGGCACGCCGCCGGAAACGACGATCAGGTCGTAGGGTGCGTTGCTGGGCCAGCCGCAGATGGCATCGCCTTCCTCGACGATGACGTTCTCGACACCGTAACGCTTGAGATTGTCGTGGGCCATGCTGGCCAGCGCCGGCTCGATATCGACGGTGCGCACCCAGTCGGCCTTGGCGGCCAGAAGCGCGGCGAAGTAGCCCGAACCGGCACCGATCTCAAGCACCTTGTCGGAACGCTTGACCTGCACGGCCTGCAGAACCTTGCCCTCGATCACCGGAATCAGCATGCTGCCGCCGTGACCGAGAGGAATTTCGGCCTCGGACAAGGCCACGCCCTTATAGGCTTCCGGCACGAACTCCTCGCGGCGGACGCTCATCAGCACGTCGAGCACGCCAAAATCCAACACCTCCCAGGGGCGGATCTGCTGCTCGACCATGTTGAACCGTGCTTGTTCGAAA
>CALMXT010000134.1 GCA_937871125.1 uncultured Zoogloea sp.
CGATGCACAGGGCGCCGTGGATGAAGACTTCAAGTTCGGTGTCGGGGCAGTCCTGTCGGATCGAGGCGATTTCGTCGATGGACAGCTCGCGTGACAGGATCACCCGTGAGATTCCGGCCATTTTCCAGAAACGTACTGCCGCAGCATTCACCGTATTGGCCTGCACCGAGAGGTGGATCGGCATTTCGGGGAAGGCTTCGCGGACCATCAGAATCAGGCCCGGGTCAGACATGATCAGGGCGTCCGGGGCGAGGGCGATGACCGGGCCGATGTCCTTGAGGAAGGTTTTGATCTTCGCTCCGTGGGGGTAGATGTTGGCGACGACGTAAAAATGCTTGGCTTGTGCGTGGGCGCGGCGAATGCCTTCTGCGAGGACGGGAAGGTCGCCGAAATCGTTGTTGCGCACGCGCAGCGAATAGCGCGGCTGACCGGCGTAGATGGCGCTGGCACCAAAGCCGAAGGCGGTGTCGAGCATGGCCAGCGATCCGGCCGGTGCGAGGAGTTCTGGGGTTTTGCGGGTCATCAAACAGGCTGCAGGTTGGTGCGCTCGCGAAAAGCGCGGGGGGTCAGCGATAGGCATCCAGGGTCTCGTTCCAGCGCGCGAGATTTGGGCTTTGGGCGTCGAGGTGTTGCTGGAGAAGCTCCTCGGCCAGTTCGAGCATGGCTTTTTGTTCTTTGCCAAGGAACTGGAGCGGCTGGGTTTCGAGGTGAATCAGCAGGTCGCCCGCCTTGCGCCGGCCGCGCCCGGGGAAACCAGCTTCGGGGACGCGGATTTCCGGGCTGGACGCACCTTCGTTGAGCAGTACTTCGCGAACACCGGTAAGCGTCGGCACCTCGATGGTGCCGCCAGCGAGTGCCCGGAAGACGCTAACCGGGACGGTGACGTGGACATCGTGTTGTTCGAGCCGGAATAGTTCGTGCGGCCGCGCCTGAAGAGTGAGGTAGAGATCGCCCGGTTCGCCGTTTTTTGGCGCCGGGCCGCCCTGGCCTGCAATACGTAGCTCCTCGCCCGGAAGCATGGCGGGCGGAATGGTTACAGCGAGTTGGCGATCGGCGGGCTTCCAGCCGCGGCCTTCGCACGAGAAGCAACTGGTGTCGGTTATGAAGCCTTTGCCCTGACACTTTGGGCAGGACTCGAGGCCGTGGTCGCGACGCAGGCGACCGCTGCCGTGACACTGGTTGCACATGCTGGTGCGACCGTAGCTGCGGTGGCCGGTGCCGTTGCAGTCTTCGCAATCGATCTGGCCGGCGACCGTGACTGTGACGGTGGCACCGCGGGCGGCTTCGAGGAGGTCAACCAAGATGTCTTGTTGACGATCCTCTCCTTTGGGCTTGTGGCTTTTCGGTGGTCGCTTCGGGGGCGGCGAGGGCGCTGTTTCGGTTTCGGCGCCGGTATCGGGGCCTCCATTGTCCGGCGTGCGGCTCAGGTGCTCGAAGGCCTCACGTACCAGGCGAAACTGGTCATGGGCTTGTGGGTCGGAGTTGCGGTCCGGGTGCCAGCGCATGGCCAAGCGCTTGTAGGCGCGCTTGATCTCGGCGGCACTGGCATCGGGCGCAACGCCCAGAATTTGATGGAAATCGACGGCAGACATCTCGATATTCTAATCGTCACGCATCATCGGCGGTGCGACGATGTCGCATCGGGGTGGTATTTCCTTGCGTGGCAGGGCGATTCAGCCCGGATGTTGGTCGTGCTTGCGTCTGTCTTGCCGGCATTCGTGCAGGCATTCGATACGGCCGTCTTCGTGGGAGACTTCGAGTCGGACCGCAAATCCCCATAGGCGAGCGACGTGTTTAAGCACTTCTTCGCTGTCACTGGAAAGTGGGCGGCGCAGATAGGCTTGATGGCGCAGGGTGAGAGAGCGGTCGCCGCGGAGGTCGACGTTCCAGACTTGAAGGTTGGGTTCGCGGCCGCCGAGGTTGTAGTTGTCGGAAAGAATTTCACGGACGCGGCGGTAGCCGGTTTCGTCGTGGATGGCGGAGACTTTGAGCTTGCTGTCCTTGTCGTCGTCGAGGATGGAGAAGAGACGGAAGTCACGCATGACTTTTGGCGACAGGAATTGAGCGACGAAGCTTTCATCCTTGAAGTTGCGCATGGCGAAGTCGAAGGTTTCCCGCCAGTCGCTGCCGGCAATGTCGGGGAACCAATGGCGGTCTTCGTCGGTGGGGTGCTCGCAGATACGGCGAATGTCCTGCCACATGGCAAAACCCAGCGCGTAGGGGTTGAGTCCGCGATACCAGGGTTCGTTGTAGCTGGGCTGGTAAACCACGTTGGTGTGGGAATGGAGAAACTCCATCATGAAGCTGTCAGCCAGCAAACCTTCGTCGTAAAGCGTGTTGATGAGGGTGTAGTGCCAGAAAGTGGCCCAGCCTTCGTTCATGACCTGGGTCTGGCGTTGGGGGAAGAAGTATTGTCCGATCTTGCGGACGATGCGGACTACTTCCCGCTGCCAGGGTTCGAGCAGCGGGGCGTTCTTCTCGATGAAGTAGAGAAGGTTCTCTTGCGGTTCAGACGGAAAACGGCGTTGTTCGACGGTCTGCGTGCGTGTCTGCTGGGTTGGGAGGGTGCGCCACAGGTCGTTGACTTGGCTTTGCAGGTATTCGGCGCGTTCCCGCTGGCGGGTTAGCTCTTTGGTGAGGGAAAGTTTGGCCGGGCGCTTGTAGCGGTCAACGCCTACGTTCATCAACGCGTGACAGGAGTCGAGCAGGAGTTCGACTTCTTCTTCGCCGTAGTGCTCCTCGCATTCAGTGAGGTAGTTGCGGGCGAAAATGAGGTAGTCGACGATGGCGTCGGCGTTGGTCCATTGTCTGAATAGATAGTTGCCCTTGAAGAAGCTGTTGTGGCCGTATGCCGCGTGGGCGATCACAAGTGCCTGCATCGTCATGGTGTTTTCTTCCATGAGGTAGGCGATACAGGGATTGGAGTTGATGACGATTTCGTAGGCCAGACCCATCTGCCCGCGTCGGTAGCCCTTCTCGGTGTGCAGGAAGCTCTTGCCGAAAGACCAGTGATGGTAGTTCACAGGCATTCCGACGGACGAGTAGGCGTCCATCATCTGCTCGGACGTGATGAGCTCCACCTGGATCGGATAGGTGTCGAGCTTGTATTCGCGGGCGACCCGGTCAATCTCGGCGTGGTAGGTCTCGATGAGTTCGAAGCTCCATTCGCCGGGGGCTGGGAGAGGTTTTTTTCGTTTCGCTCGGATCGGTGAGCTCATGCCAGTTTCTTCCTGAAGAGTTCACGGAACACCGGGTAGATATCCGGCAAGCCTTCGATGTGCTGCATCGCGAAGTTCGGATGGGCACCGGGCAGTTTTTCGTATTCACGCCACAGATTCTGGGGTTCGCCGCGAGTGATTTCGATGTAGGCGAAGTGCTGTACGAAGGGCAGGATGGTCTGGGCAAGCAATTCGCGGCAATGGGGCGAGTCGTTCTCCCAGTTGTCGCCGTCGGAAGCCTGGGCGCCGTAGATGTTCCAGGCGCCGCTCGCGTAGCGGGAGTGGAGAATTTCACGCATCAGATCTATTGCGCTCGAAACCACGGTGCCGCCGGATTCTCGCGAGTGAAAGAAGTCTTCTTCGTTTACTTCCTTGGCAACCGTATGGTGGCGGATGAAGACCAGATCGATGTGCTCGTAGGTGCGCATGAGGAAAAGATAGAGCAGCATGAAGAAGCGTTTGGCAGTCGACTTCTTTTCTTCATCCATCGAGCCAGATACGTCCATGATGCAGAACATCACCGCCTGGGTCGTTGGTTTGGGCACCTTGATCCGGTTGTTGTAGCGCAGGTCGAAGGTGTCGATGAAGGGGATCGCTTCGATCCGGGCGCGCAGCGCGCCGATTTCTTCCTTCAGGCGGGCGACATCCGGGTCGTTGTCGGGCCGGGTTTCGAGGAGTTCGTCCAGTTGCCGCTGGAGCTCCCGCAGCTTGCCTTGCCAGGGTGAAGCGAGGGCCAGTCTGCGGCCAAGGGCGCCCCGTAACGAGCGCACAACGTTGATGTTGGCCGGTGTGCCGTCGTTGGTAAAGCCGGCACGCTGGCTTTTGTATTCCTCGATGCGGGCGAGCTGCGTCTTTACGAGGTCGGGCAGGGCGAGGTCGTCGAAGAAGACGTCAAGAAATTCTTCGCGGGACAGATTGAACACGAAGTCATCCTCGCCTTCACCGTCCTTACTGGCCTTGCCTTTGCCCGTGCCACCGCCCCCGCCTTGGGGGCGGTTGATCTGGTCACCGGTGGAAAACTGGTCGTTACCGGTGAATACGGTTTCCCAAACGCCGCCGTGGCCGTGGTGAAACTGGGGCTCGGACAGATCCTTGGCGGGAATGGAAACACTCTCGCCATTATCCAGATCCTTGATCGAGCGGCCCGAAATTGCGTCGGCCACGGCTTCGCGGATCTGCTTCTTGAAGCGACGCATAAACCGTTGCCGGTTGACAGTGCTCTTGTTCTTGCTGTCGAACCGGCGGTCGATGATCCGGACCATTCAAGCCTCCCGAACTGTTGGCGTGCTGCCGCTGAGTCAGGACGACTTGCGGACGCGCAGGTACCACTCGCACAGCAGGCGAACCTGCCGCTCGGTGTAACCTTTTTCGATCATGCGGTTGACGAAGTTCTGATGTTTCTTCTGGTCGTCGCCACTGGCTTTGGCATTGAAGCTGATGACCGGCAGCAGATCCTCGGTATTGGAGAACATCTTCTTTTCGATCACCGCACGCAGTTTTTCGTAGCTGGTCCAACTCGGGTTCTTGCCGTTGTTTTTGGCGCGGGCACGCAGCACGAAGTTCACCACTTCATTGCGGAAATCCTTCGGATTGCTGATTCCAGCAGGTTTTTCGATCTTCTCCAGTTCGTCGTTGAGCGCGTTGCGATCAAGGATTTCGCCGGTGTTCTGGTCACGGTATTCCTGGTCCTGAATCCAGAAGTCGGCGTAAGTGACGTAGCGATCGAAGATATTTTGGCCGTATTCGCTGTAGCTTTCGAGGTAGGCGGTCTGGATTTCCTTGCCGATGAATTCGGCATAGCGAGGGGCGAGGAATTCCTTGATGAAGGCCAGATACTTGGTTTCGTTTTCGGGCGGATATTGCTCTTGGGCGATCTGCTGTTCGAGGACGTACATCAGGTGAACAGGGTTGGCTGCGACTTCGCGGTGGTCGAAGTTGAAGACTTTGGAGAGCACCTTGAATGCAAAGCGGGTGGAGAGCCCCGTCATGCCCTCATCGACGCCTGCATAGTCGCGGTATTCCTGGTAGCTCTTTGCCTTCGGGTCGGTATCCTTGAGGTTCTCGCCGTCGTAGACGCGCATCTTGGAGAAGAGGCTGGAGTTCTCGGGCTCCTTGATCCGCGACAGCACGGCAAACTGACCCATCATTCTGAGCGTGTCGGGTGCGCAGGGCGCCGCAGACAAGGAGCTGTTGGCGAGCAGTTTTTCATAGATGCGCACTTCGTCCGAAACGCGCAGGCAGTAAGGCACTTTGACGGTGTAGATACGATCGAGGAAGGCTTCGTTGTTGCGGTTGTTCTTGAAGGCCGTCCATTCAGATTCGTTGGAGTGCGCCATCACGATGCCGTCGAAGGGAATGGCACCGAAGCCTTCGGTCCCCTTGTAGTTGCCTTCCTGGGTGGCGGTCAGCAGAGGGTGGAGCACCTTGATCGGTGCCTTGAACATTTCGACGAATTCGAGCAGGCCGCGATTGGCCAGACACAGGCCGCCGGAATATGAATAGGCATCCGGGTCGTCCTGGGAATA
>CALMXT010000135.1 GCA_937871125.1 uncultured Zoogloea sp.
TCGACAGGAGATCGCCATGAATATGTTGACCAGAAGCCTGGTCGCCGGAGTGATCCTGCTTGGCTTTACCGGTTTCGGCGGCACGGGCTCGGCGCACAAGAGCCCCGTCGTCGTCGACGCAAGCAGCAATCGGATCGCGCACTGAGCCCCTCCGGGTCATGCTTGCCCTCCCCAACGAACCCGGTTCCGGCCGGGTTTTTTTTGGCCGGGGCGCTGGCATCGGCGACAATTGGGCTCTTCGAATTGAGGTGCGTGATGAGCTGGGAACCGGATCGTTATCTGCAGTTTGCCGACCAACGCTTGCGCCCGGCGCTGGACCTGCTGGGCCAGATCGTACTCGCCACGCCGCGCCGGATCGTGGATCTCGGTTGCGGTGCCGGCAACGTCACCCGCCTCCTTGCCGAGCGCTGGCCGGCGGCGGAGATATCCGGACTCGACAGTTCGCCCGAGATGTTGGTCCGGGCCCGCGCGGCCTTGCCGCAAGCGCGTTTCGAATTGGCCAGCGTCGAGCAGTGGAGGCCGGACGCGCCTCTCGATCTCCTCTTCTCCAACGCCGCGCTGCACTGGGTGGGCGATCATGAAGCCTTGTTCCCGCGCCTGCTCGGCTGCGTTGCGCCCGGCGGTGTGTTGGCGGTGCAGATGCCCGGCAACTTCGATGCGCCATCCCACCGGCTGATTCGCGAGCTGGCCTCCGAGCCGACCTGGAGCGCCAGGCTGGGCGCGGCGCGTATGGGGGCCGTGCTCGGCATGGCGGACTACCATCGCATCCTTGCTCCGCACGCGCGCAATCTTGCCCTGTGGGAAACCACCTACTGGCAGGCGCTGGCCGGGCCGGCCCCGGTTCTCGACTGGCTGCGCGGCACCACGCTGTTGCCTTATCTGGCGCCGCTGGACGAGGCTGGACAGGCTGCCTTCCTCGACGAGCTGGGTCCGCGTCTCGCCGCGGCCTATCCTGCGAATCCGGCGGACAAGCTCACGCTGTTCCCCTTTCGTCGGCTCTTCATCGTGGCCCGGCGATGAGTGCTCGAAACGCTCTGTTCGCCGAAGCGGCGCGGCTGATCGCCGCTGCGGATGGACTGCTGGTGGCGGCCGGCGCAGGCATGGGCGTGGATTCCGGTCTGCCGGATTTTCGTGGCAACGCAGGTTTTTGGCGCGCCTATCCGGCGCTTGCCGACGCACGCATCGCTTTCGAGGAAATTGCCTGCCCTGACGCTTTCCGGCGCACGCCGGCGCTGGCCTGGGGCTTCTACGGCCATCGCCTCAATCTTTACCGTCACACCCGGCCCCACGCCGGCTTTGCGATGCTGCGAGCCATTGCGGCCCGACTGTCCCGCGGCGGATTCGTGTTCACCTCGAACGTGGACGGCCAGTTCCAGCGCGCCGGCTTTGCCGAGGCGGAAGTCTGCGAGGTGCATGGCTCCATCCATCACCTCCAATGCATGGCGGGTTGCGATGGTGCGATCGTGCCCGCCGACGACTTTATTCCAGACGTGGATGACGCCGCCTGTCTGCTGCGCTCGCCCCTGCCCCGTTGCCCCCGCTGTAACGACCTGCTGCGTCCGAATGTGCTGATGTTCGGCGATTGGGGCTGGCTCGGCTGGCGCAGCGATGCCCAGCGTCGTCGGCTGGAAAGCTGGCTGGCAACGGTTGGGCGCCTGGCGATCGTCGAGATCGGTGCCGGCACGCATGTGCCTACGGTGCGCTGGTTCAGCGAAACCCTCGGCGAGCCGCTGATCCGGATCAACCCCACCGAGCCCGAGATTCCCGGTCGTGGAGTCAGTCTTCCCTGCAGTGGTCTTGAGGCGCTTGGCGGAATTCAGGCCGCCCTCGCGGAATCCGGTTTTTTCGAGCGCTGAGTTTTTTGTTCCACGTGAAACATCGTTGATGGATTTGTCCCTTGTTCTCCTCGCCCTGGGGGCGTTCGGTGCCGGTCTGGTCGATGCAGTGGTTGGCGGTGGCGGGCTGATCCAGATACCTCTTCTCTTCTCCGCTTTCCCTCAGGCCGGCGCCGCGGCGCTGTTTGGAACCAACAAGCTGGCCAGCGTCGTTGGCACCGCCAGTGCGGCAATTCAATACGGTCGGCGGATCGAAATTCCCTGGTGGCTGGTCCTCCCGGCTGCCATCGCTGCGGCCATCGGTTCGTGGCTCGGCGCCCGCGCGGTCATCCTGTTTCCTCCGACGCTGCTGCGACCTTTGATTCTGCTGTTGCTCGTTGGCGTGGCCGGGTACACCTTCATGCGCAAGGATTTCGGCATCCATCGCCGGGGCTTTTCCGATCGCCGACGCGCGCTGCGCCGGGCGCTTGGCATCGGTGCCGTCATCGGCTTTTACGACGGATTCTTCGGGCCGGGAACCGGTAGCTTTTTGATCTTCCTGTTCATCCGACTATTGCGCATGGACTTCGTGCACGCCTCGGTGGCGGCCAAGATCGTCAACGTCAGCACCAATCTCGCGGCAATCGCCTTCTTCGTGGCTCACGGCACGGTGTTCTGGAAGCTTGCGGCGGCGATGGCCGTGTGCAACCTCCTCGGTTCGCGGGTCGGTACGGCGCTGGCGCTGCGCCACGGCGCGTCCTTCATTCGCAAGGCTTTCCTGTTCGTCGTGGCGGTGCTGATCCTCCGTTTCAGCGTCGACACCTTCTTCGCTTGAATGGAGTGTTTCACGTGAAACAACCCGAATCCCTGTCCGTGCCTCTCGCCGCCGACGCCCGGCTTGAACTCGACCGTCGTGCTGCCTCTCGGGAATTTGCCAGCGCCTATCAGCGGATCGGCGTCGAAACCACCGCTCGCTTCGGGCGACTTTATCGTCTCGATGGCGATGCCATGGCCGCAGAGGCGGATGAGTTCATCATCCATGAAAGTCTCGTCCATATGGTCGCCCTCGCCCATCCCGCGCCGCGCACGGCCCTGATCCTTGGTGGCGGCGACGGCGCCAGCGCAAGGGAACTCCTCAAACATCCCGGTCTCGACGGCATCGCCGTTGCCGAACTCGATCCGGAAGTGGTGCGTATCGTGGCCGCCGAAATCCCGACCTTGCCCGCCGGCGCCTTCGAGAACCCGCGCGTGCGCCTGTGTCTCGGCGACGCCGGCAACACCTTGCGTGACCTCCACGCGCGGGGCGAACGCTTCGACCTGATCCTGTTCGATCTCACCGAGCCCGACGATCCGGCCTGCGCCCACCTCCACCGCGACGACTTCCTGCGTCTGTGCGCCGCAAGCCTGACGCCGAACGGGCTGATCCACCTTCAGCTCGGTTCGCCCTTCTACCAGCCGGACAAGGTCCGGGCGCTATACCGGCGCCTGCTCGGCGTCTTTCCCTGGGCCCGCCCGACCCTTATCGACGTGCCCCTGTACGGCGGACCGTGGCTGCTCGCCGCTGCCGGCACGGTGTCCGAAGCGCTGCCCGACGCTGCCATGCTTGCCGTCCGTCTCGCCGAGCGTGGCATATGCGGCCTGCGCTACTACAATCCAGCCCTGCACCTCGCCCGCGCGGCCCTGCCCAACTACGTGCGAGACATCCTCGCCTGAATCCCCATGCAAACCCACAGTCATCGCAC
>CALMXT010000136.1 GCA_937871125.1 uncultured Zoogloea sp.
CGCCAACGACCTGTTCGGCGACATCGTCAAGGTCACCCCGTCGTCCAAGGTGGTCGGCGACATGGCCCTGATGATGGTCGCCCAGGATCTCACCGCCGAAAACGTGCTCGACCCGGCGCGGGAAATCTCCTTCCCGGCCTCGGTGGTCGAAATGATGCACGGCGACCTCGGCCAGCCACCCGGCGGCTGGCCCCAGGCGCTGCAAAAGAAAGTGCTCAAGAACGAAGCGCCGATCCTGGATCGCCCCGGCGCGTTGCTTCCGGCCGCCGATCTGCTTGCGCTACGCGCCGAAGCCGAGAAGAAGTGCGGCCGTCATCTGGACGAGAACGAGTTCGCCTCCTACCTGATGTATCCGAAGGTGTTCACCGAGTTCAACACCCTTGCCCGGCGCTACGGCCCGGTGTCGGTGCTGCCGACGCCCACTTTCTTCTACGGCATGGAGCCCGGCCAGGAGATCTCGGTCGAAATCGAACGGGGCAAGACGCTGGTCGTGCGCCTGCTGACCTTGAGCGAAGCCGACGAGGAAGGTCAGGTCAAAGTCTTCTTCGAACTGAACGGCCAGCAGCGCATCATCAAGGTGCCCAACCGCAAGCTGACCGCCAAGATCGTTGGCCGGCGCAAGGCCGAAGATGGCAACGATGCCCACGTTGCCGCGCCGATGCCCGGCCTCGTCGTCACCGTCGCCGTGAAAGCGGGGCAGGAGATCAAGGCCGGCGACATCATTGCCACCCTAGAAGCCATGAAGATGGAAATGGCCCTGCACGCCCCGCGGGACGGCACCATCAAGGAAGTCGTGGTCAACTCCGGGCAGTCGGTGGACGCCAAGGACCTCATGGTCGTGCTCAACTGAACGTCGGCCCGCCGACAGGAGGCCGAGGGAAAGACGACCCTTTGGCCTACAGTCGGCGCCGGGCTCAAGGCCCACAAGCGCCACGCCCCACCGGCATTCAGAGCGCCAAGGGACGCGACAGCGGCATCGGCTCGCGTCCTTCCCGCCAAAAGACGGGCGCAACGTCACCCCGCTTCAGCGCAGCCGATAGGCAAAGTGACACGCGACACACGCGCCCGTCACGGCCGGCAGGCGGGCCAGCGCCTGCTGGCGGTCGCCACCCGCGGCAGCCTTCGCAAACTCACTGGCCGCCTTGTGACCGGCGATGCCCGCTTCACGCATCGCCAGGGGCATGTGGGCGCCCGGCCGGGCCTCCAGCGGAAGGGCTCGGTTCTTGCCCATCGCCGAGAGGCCCAGCTTCTCTTCCGCCACGGCCCCGGCTTCGGTCGGCTTGCCTTCGGCCAGCAGCGTGACGATATCGTTGATGGCCAGCAGATTGTCGAGCATCTCCCGACGCAGTACCGCCTGCGCCGGTGCCGGCAGGACGACGCCTTCCCGGCTGTCCTCCGCTCGCAGGGCTCCAGCGGCAGACAGCGCAAAGAGTGCAACCAACAGCGTTTTGACGGGCACGATGTGTCTCCAATGGGTTCCGCCCCTCGACAGTGGCTCGGATTGCCGGAGCAGAGCACGCTCAGCCGGCTTCGATGGATGTACCGACGATCGCCTGATAGTCGGCCGGGGTCAGGTATTGCGGCGTGTAGACCACGCCCTGCTGCTGAAGGGCCAGCACGAAAGCCCGCAGGTGATTGCGCGAGCCCTTGAGCAGATTGCCGTACACCGCGCGGATGTCCTGGTTGTCGACATAGACCAATGCGGCCTGGAGATCGACGATGTCCACCTCTTCGATTTCCGCCCCCACCTTCAGGGCATCGACCAGCGATAGCGCGCCGCTCGCAGTCAGTTGCGCATACAGGCTCTGCAGCGTCGGGTTGGCGAACTGCCCGGCGGCGGTCGTCGCAGCCGGATCGGCGAGACTGTAGCGCTGCAGCAGGGTCAGCACCGCCGCGGCATGGGTGGCTTCGCTGGCGGCAATGTTGTTGAAGATCGGCAGGCTCGCGCCCCACAGGGTGTTGAGGTAGGCGTACACATCGTGGGCGAGCTTTTCCTCTTCGCGCATGTAAGCCAGCGACGCCTGTTCGGCCGCGCTCAGGGATTCGACGGGCAGGCTGCTCAACGCGGTGCCGAGCCGCGAACTGCTGATCGTGGACGTCCCGTCCGCGGCGACATCCATCCACGACGCATTCGCGCCGGCGGCCGGACTGTCGGCGCCTCCGCCTCCGCCGCAAGCGGTGAGCGCCAGAACCGCTGAAATAAGCAAAGCCACTGTTTTCGCACGATGTTTCATGATGGATAGGTCCAGGTTGATCGAGCGGAAAAGCCTCGAAGTGAGGTTGCGGCGCCTCATCAGCGCCGACCGTGTCCCATCCCGCCCGCCGTGGCGCCCGGCATGCCCCGGCGGGCTTCGTAACCCGTACCGAAGGGCATGCCCGATCCGCTCGACGCACTGCCCGAACCCGGCGGCGCGAAGACGTCGGAACGGCGCTGGCTCAGGTCGGGCCGCTCCTGCTGGCCGATGCCGAAATGGCTGCGGCCGGTGCCTTCCCGTGGAATCGAAAGATTGAGCGGGCGGTCATGGTCTTCCCCGCGCCCCGGCGCTCCGGATGCTTCTCCGGCGGCAAGGGCGCCGCTGCCGGCAACCGCACCCGCACAAACCAGCACCAGCCAGCTTGTCAGCCTTGGCATTCGCAGCGCCTTGATCGGTTGTTTGGGAAACGCCATGATGGGCCGCGGATGTAGCCGGGCCATGTCCGCTCGGTAACACTGGGTATCACTTGGTTTCAGCCTGATTCAGCGGGCAACGGGCCGACATGCCGGTGCTAAGCTAATCGGATGACTGCGTTTCCCTCCCCTCGCGTTCTGGTCGTCGATGACGATCCTGCGCTGCGCGACCTGCTCGCCGAATATCTCTCCGCCAACGGTCTGGAAGTCGAGTCCGTCGGCGACGGCACCGCCATGCGACAGGCAATCGAGCGCCACATGCCCGATGCCATCGTGCTCGACCTGATGCTGCCCGGCGAAGACGGTCTCAGCCTGGCTCGCGAACTCCGCACGCACTCCGACGTCGGCATCCTGATGCTGTCCGCCCGGGGTGAAGAAATGGACCGCGTCATCGGCCTGGAAGTCGGCGCCGACGACTACATGCCCAAGCCGTTCAGCCCGCGGGAGCTGCTCGCGCGTCTGCGGGCCTTGCTGCGCCGCGCCCGGACAACCCCGGCCGGCAGTCTGCAGGCGGCCCCCGAAACACACTGCTTCGGTCCCTTCGCGCTGGATGTAACCGCCCATCGGCTGCTCCGGGATGGCAGCGAGGTTCGCATCACCACCGCCGAGTTCGACCTGCTGCGGGTTTTCGTCGAGCGGCCGAACCGCGTCCTGTCGCGGGACAACATCGTCGATTTGCTCAAAGGCTACGATCGCGCGCCCTTCGACCGCAGCGTGGACATCCGCGTCACGCGGCTCAGACGCAAGATCGAGACGAATCCGTCCCAGCCCGACTACATCCGCACCGTGCGCGGCGAAGGCTACCTCTTCAATCCGCTGGGCGCGCAGGTCCGGCAATGAAGCCGGGCAGGCCGCGACCGAGTCTCGCCAGCCAGAATGCGCGTCTCCTGGTGAGCGTTTTCCTCGTCTTCGAACTGCTGTTGGCGTCGGTGGTGGTGAGCTTCCTGATGGTGCCAATGGCCCGCCGCTCGGCCGCCGACCTCGCCAGCCTGATGCTGCTGTCGGCCCAGACCTGGAGCGAGCTCCCCCCGGAAACCCGGCCGGCCTTCGAACGGGAACTGGCCAAAACCCACCTGCTCGCGCTGCGCGCCGAGCCGCCTGCCAGCGGTCGGGACGAATGGAACGGCCCCTATCTGCAGTTCCTCGAATCGACGCTCGCGGCCCGCATCGGAAAGACGAAGCCGCTGGTGCGGGAAACCATCGACGGGGAGGACTGGCTATGGGTCGCGCTCCCTTCCGGCAGCAAGGAGATTTCGGTCGGCTTTCCGCTCCGGCGCGTGGACGTTCACCCCGTGCTCACACTGGTGGTGTCATCGGTGGTCGGCCTCATCCTGGCGCTGCTGGCGGCGCGCTGGCTTGCCCATCGGACGGTGGCCCCTTTGAAATGCCTGGAGCGGGCCGCATCCCGGCTCGCCAAAGGCAAGACCCCCGCGCTGCTCGACGAGACCGGCCCAGCCGAACTGGCCACCCTTGCGGCCCGCTTCAACGCCATGGCCACGCAGGTGCGCGAGTTGCTGGCCGCACGAACCACCCTTCTCGCCGGGCTCTCCCACGACTTGCGCACGCCCTTGGCACGCATGCGGCTGGCGGTCAGCTTGCTCGAAGAACGCCCCTCCGCCAAAACGCTGGCGCAACTGGATCGGGATGTGGAAGAAATGGACCGCCTGATCGGCAACGTGCTGGATCTCGCCCGCGGGCTGCAAGGCGAACCGGCAAGCGAGGTCGATCTGTGCGCCCTGCTCCGTGAACTGTCGGCCGAATCCCGCTTCCCCGACCGGATCGAGGTCCGCTGCACGCCGCAGTCGGTTGAGGCGCCACGCCTCGGACTGCGCCGGGCGGTGAGCAACCTGCTCGAAAATGCGCTGTGCTACAGCATCGACAAAAAAGTCGAGATGACGCTGGAAGCCGTCCCGGGCGCGGTCCGCATCGGCGTTCTCGACCGCGGACCGGGAATTCCCGCCAACCAGTTGGAGGCAGTTTTCGAGCCCTTCTGCCGCCTCGATGCCTCCCGAAGCCCGGCCACCGGAGGCGCCGGCCTGGGCCTGTCCATCGTCCGCCAACTGGCGGATGCCAACGGTTGGCAGATAGAACTCCGTGCCCGCCCAGGCGGCGGCCTGGAAGCCTGGCTCAGCGTGCCCCGCGGCGCATAGCCG
>CALMXT010000137.1 GCA_937871125.1 uncultured Zoogloea sp.
GATTGCAACACCGCCTCCTGCCCCCGGAAAAGGTGGCGATAGGCGCCCGGGATGTGGTTGCCGCCGTGCTCGCAGGTAATCACCAGGCCGGGGCGCGTCATGCTTTGTGTTTCTGTCGCGGGATGGTCAGGCTCTGGGCGTAGCTGAGCTTGTCGGCCGCGTAGCAGCCACAGGCGGCCGCTTCCAGTCCGGTGCGGTCGACGATGGCGATGTTGCCGCGGGCATAGCGGATCAGGCCGCGGCCCTGCAGGGTGGTGGCGGCCCGGGTGATGCCGACGCGGCGCACGCCCAGCACCTGGGCCAGAAATTCGTGGGTGACATGAAAACTGTCCGAGCGGGCGCGATCCTGGGTCATCAGCAGCCAGCGGGCCAGCCGCGCTTCCACCACATGAAAGCGGGTGCAGCCCGCGGTTTGCGCCAGTTGGGCCATCACCACATGGACGTAGCGGTTGAGCAGGTGCCGCAGTTCGCGGCTGCGTTCGAGCGCCTGTCGAAACAAATCTGCCTCGATGCGCATCGCGCCGCCCGGCCCTTGCACCAGCGCACGCTGGGACGACACGGTCACGTCGAGGATGAGCGCGGTTCCGACTACGCCTTCGTTGCCCACCAGTCCGACTTCCACGCTGGCATTCTCGTCCATCATCGTCATCATCACGATGGCGCAGTCCGTCGGAAAATAGACTTGTGCGATGGGTTCGCCCCGTTCGGCCAGAACCTCGGCGAACTTCAAGGTCACCGGCACGCAGTCGTCCAGCAGGTGCCCGAGTTCGTCCGGCGGAAGCGCGGCGAGCAGGCGGTTGTGGGTGGCGTCGGATAGGGCTGTCTGCACGGGGCTCTCCTGCTGGCGGAGGGAGCCGTGGAGCGGCTCGCCTGGATCGGTCCGCAGCAGCGTGGTGCAGGCATGAGAGCCTGTCGGTGCGCTAAAGCACACAGGCCCGCTTCCGTCTGCCGCCGATTTGCCTAGACACCCCAGGTAACCGGCGTCGCGTCCTTCAGGGCGCGCTCCAGCATGTCGAGCAGCGGCAGCGCCCGCTGGTAAAAGCTGACGCCATCGCCGGCGTCGCCGGCCGCGGGCGTTTCGTCTTCGAGGGTGGTATGACGAGCCGGGTCGTCGGCAATGGCTTGCTTGAGGCGCTCGATGGCGGCCGGAAGCTGCGCCACGGTAACGATGCCCTTGCCGTCGTCCCGGTCCTTGCCGAGCACATCGAGCATTTCCTTGGCGTTCTTTTCGAAGGTGATGAGGTCGCCGCTGGCTGCGGACTTGAAGACGATCAGCATGGTGGACTTCCTTCAGCTATGGGAGACGGGACCATTGTCGGCAAGGAGCATGGGCGTCGTCTGTACGCCAGCGAACATACGATGCAGCGCCTGTCGGCCTGTGTTCGGTGGCGCACTGACGGCGCTGGCGGCGAGGGCCACGATGATTCTCGACAGGCTTGTGGCAAAGGCTGTCAGCCGTCCGGAATCCGCGACGGCAGACGCGCCGGGCGCTTTTCCGTCATTGCAGACAATGACAGGCGGGGCGCCCCCTTTTCACGCTGCCGGCGATTGCCGGGAGGAGAACTTGATGAACGATTTCAAAGGGATTGTCGGAAGCGCCGACGCACTATTGACCGATGTGGCCCATTCCGCCACGGAAAGTCTGGTCAACGCCCGTTCCGCCGTCGAAGACACGATGAGTGAAGCGCGGAGCAAGCTCCTTTATGCCCGCCGCCGTGTCAGTGGGCAGGTCCGCCAGACGGCGGATGCCACCGACCACTATGTCCGGGCGCATCCCTGGGAAGTGCTGGCCGGTGCGGCGGTGGTCGGCTTTGTTGCCGGCTTTCTGCTCAACCGCCGCTGATCCGCCTGCCGGGCCGGCAATGGCGCCGGTTTGGCCAATCGCTTAAGGAGATTCACATGAACTGGGACATTGTCGAAGGCAACTGGAAGCAATTCAAAGGCGCGGTCAAGGCACAGTGGGGCAAGCTCACCGACGACCACCTGGACGTGATTTCGGGCAAGCGCGACACCCTGGTCGGCAAGGTCCAGGAAACCTATGGCATCACCAGGGACGAAGCCGAGCTGCAGATCAAGCGCTTCGAGGAACTCAACAAAGATTCAACTCAGGGCGGCGCCTGACCCGCTCGTGCCACGCGTGGCAGATCGCCGCGCGTGGCCTGCGGGCTGGGGAAGCCCCCATTTTGATGGAAGGATTCGAATCGTGAGCAGCTTCATGCGCGTCGCGCCGCCGCCATTGCCGGACGAAGCCGGCCGGCCTCCTTTCGCGGTGCCGACGGTGGATAGCCTGATTGCATCGGCAAGCCGGCGACAGGCCAACACCTCGACGGCCAGACTCAAGGTCTGGGAGCGGGAGGACACGCCCGTCTCCGAGCCGTTTCCGCGCGCCTCATGACAGGCGGCGAGTCCATGCGCCATCGCCACGACGGCGAATGTCCGCGTTGCCACAGCCCGGCTTACCGGGTTCCGCGGCGTTTCGTGGATGTGCTGTTGAGCGTCTTCGTTGCCATGCATCGCTATCGCTGTTCGGCAATGGGCTGCAGCTGGGAGGGCAATCTGCGCGTGCCCAGTTTGCGCGGCAGAGCCTCTTCCCGCTCCACCTCCTTGCACTGACGCCGCCATGATCGCCCCGCCGGTCACCCTATTGCAGGTCGAGGCCGACGCGGTTGACGCCAAACGGATTCGGGACGTTCTGGCCGGCGTGCAGCGGCCCGCCTTTCACGTCGAATCGGTAAGCCTCTGTGCCGACGCGCTCGCGCGGCTGGAAGAGGGCGCCATGGACGTGGTTCTGCTCGATCTGATGCTGCCCGACGCCCAGGGCTTCGAGGTTTTCGAGCGGATTCGCCGGGTCGCGCCGGACGCACTGATCCTGATGCTCACCGCCGCCAGCGATGAAGCGACGGCCCGCAGCGTCGTGCTGCGCGGCGCCGACGATTATCTCGTCAAGGGCCACCTGGATGCTCACTGGTTGCCGCGGGTGCTCGACTACCTGCTCGGTCGCAAGGCGGCCCGTGCGGCCCTGCGACGCAGCGAAGCCCGTTTTCGGGCGATGAGTGACGCGTCCCCGCTGGGCATCTTCGTGTCCGACTGCGAGGGGGTCTGCGTCTATACCAATACCGCCTATCAAAAGATCGTCGGGCTCGACTTCGATCACACCCTGGGCTCCGACTGGCAGCTTGCCGTGCATCCGGAGGATCGTCAGCGGACGCAGGCCGAATGGCGGGATGCCGCGGTGGGGCCGACGCCTTACCAGTCGGAAGTGCGCTTTTTGCTGGCCGACGGACGCATCGTCTGGGTGCGCCTGAACGCGGCCGCCATGAACGACGGCGCCGGCCTCTTGGGGCAGGTGCTGACGGTTGAGGACATCAGCGAGCGCAAGGCGGCCGATCTCGTGCTGCGGATGGCCGAAGAAGCCCTTTACGCCGAAAAGGAGCGGGCGCAGGTGACGCTCAATTCGATTGGCGACGCGGTGCTCACCACCGACATCGCGGGCTGTGTCACCTATCTCAACCTCGTTGCCGAGACGATGACGGGCTGGCGTCGGAGCGATGCGCTGGGTCGGCCTTTGTCGGAAGTGTTCCGTATTGTCGACGGTGCAAGTCGCGAGGTGGCGGCGAACCCGGCCGAACGCGCGATGCGCGAGGACAAGATCGTCGGCTTGGCGTCGGATTGCGTGCTGTTGCGCCGGGACGGCGTCGAATCCTCGATCGAGGATTCCGCCGCGCCCATCCACAATCGGGAAGGGCGGGTGACGGGCGCGGTGATCGTATTTCACGACGTGAGCGAATCCCGCGCCATGGCGGCCAAGATGGCCCATCTAGCCCATCACGACTTTCTCACCGGTCTGCCCAACCGGGTCTTGCTCACCGAGCGGCTCGCCCAGGCCATCGGCCTGGCCCGTCGGCGGGGCAAGCAGGTGGCGCTGTTGTTCATCGACCTCGACTTCTTCAAGCACATCAACGATTCCCTGGGGCATGTCATCGGCGACCGATTACTGCAGGCGGCGGCCGATCGCCTCGTGAGCTGCGTGCGGAAAACCGATACCGTGTGCCGCCAGGGCGGAGACGAGTTCGTGATCCTGCTGTCGGAAATCGAGCAGGTCCAGGATGCCGCCCGCGTTGCCGACAAGCTGCTGCTGGCCTTTGCCAACCCGGCGCTGGTCGATGGGCACGAGCTTCACGTAAGCCTCAGCATGGGTATCAGCGTCTATCCCGACGACGGTCTCAGCGCCGAAGCCGTGCTCCAGAATGCCGACACGGCCATGTACTACGCCAAGGCCAATGGGCGTAACAATTACCAGTTCTTCCGGACTGACATGAACTCCCGGGCGGTCCAGCGCTTGTTTGTCGAAAGCAGCTTGCGCCGCGCGTTGAAGCTGGGCGAATTCCTGCTCTACTATCAGCCGCAGATCGATCTGGTTTCCGGCGCGATGACTGGCGCCGAAGCATTGATCCGCTGGCAGGATCCGCAGCTTGGAATCATCCTGCCGGCGCAGTTCGTGCCCGTCGCGGAGGAATCCGGCCTGATCGTGCCGATCGGCCGCTGGGTCTTGCGCGAGGCCTGCCGGCAGGTTCGTAAGTGGCAGGACGCGGGCCTGGCGACGGTGCCGGTTTCGGTCAACATTTCGGCGGCCGAATTCCGCCACAAGGATTTTCTCGCTGGCGTGGCGCAGATCCTTGCTGAAACCGGCCTGGCGCCGCACTTCATCGAACTGGAACTGACCGAGAGCATCCTGATGCACGATGCGACCTCGTCCGCCAGTGTGCTGGCGGCCCTCAAGGCGATGGGAATGAAGCTGGCCATCGACGACTTCGGAACGGGCTATTCGAGCCTCAGCTACCTCAAGCGTTTTCCCATCGACACGCTGAAGATCGACCAGTCCTTCGTGCGCGATGTGGCCACCGATGCGGACGATGCCAGCATTGTCGGCGCGGTGATCGAAATGGGGCGCAACCTCAAGCAGCGGGTGATCGCCGAAGGCGTCGAAACGTCGGCGCAGCTGGACTTTCTGCGTGCCCAGCATTGCGCCGAAGGGCAGGGCTTTCACCTCGGCCGGCCATTGACCGCCGATGCTTTCGGGCAGTTGCTGACGGTGGTTTGAGCAATGAGGCGTACACGCACAAGGGCCGGGATGGCGATCTGCCATCCCGGCCCTTGGGCTTCAGAAGTGGGCGCTCAGCGGCTGAAAACTCGGCCTACTTCGTCGGACAGCACGATTTCCACACGGCGATTCATCTGACGGCCGGTGGTGTTGGTGTTGCCGGCCACCGGATAGGCTTCGCCGTAGCCACGGGCGGAGAGGCGGTCGCGGGCGATACCCATCTCCACAAGGGCCGCGAGCACCGCATCGGCGCGTCGGCCCGACAGATCGAGGTTGTGGCCGTTGCTGCCGGTGTTGTCGGTGAAGCCTTCGATCTCAGCCTTGCGCAGAGGATAGGTCTTGAGGAAGGCGACCAGCTGTTCCAGGTTGCGGGTGCCGCCTGACTTGATCTCGGCCCGGTCGGTATCGAAGAGCACGTCGCCGACGGTGATGACCATGCCGCGGGGGGTCTGCTTGGCGTTGAGCGCCTTCAACTCGGCTTCCAGGGCGCGGTTTTTCGCCTTGGCGTCGTTACTGTCCTGGCGGGCGTTGTCGGCCTCGGTGGTGCGGGCGGCCAGACGCACTTTGTCGCGGCTGGCTTCGGCCTTGTCGACGGATTTTTCAGCCGCCTTCTGGCGTCCGGTTTCCTGGGCGATGGCGATCCGCTGCTTTGCCAGATAGGCCAGATGATCCACGTCGGCGGGCTTGTCGCCCCGTTCCGACGCGGCATTGGCCAGTTTCAGGGCATCGTCCGCCTGCTTCATCTCGCCACCGGCGAAGTCGCGGGCCTGGGGGGTGTTCTGGGCGGTCTGGTAGTCGCTGCGGGCCTGGTCGAGCAGGGCGTTCTTTGCCGGTTGCGAGGAGCAGCCGGCCAGGGTGGCCAGGGCGATGAGGGTCAGGGCGAAAATTCGGTGTTCGGTCATGGTTTTTCCTTGTTCTGGGATGGGGGGCGGCGCGCTTATTTGTTCTTGCGGTCGAGCTCTTCGCGCAGTACGCGGGTGCCTTCGCGCAGTTCGCCGGCGGCCTTGCCGGCTGTGCCGGAGCGGGATTTGACCTCGGCCAGCTGGGCGTCGACCTGGGCCTGCTCGGCCAGCTTGCGGGCGTCGTCGAAGTCTTCCTTCGTCATGGCGAGCTTGGCCTTGTCGAGCTTTTCGCGTGCCAGTTGCAATTCGGCGGGCGCCATTTCGGTTGCGCCTGCCTTTCCGGCTTGGCCGACCGCCGCAGTCGACAGGGCCATCTGCTCGGTGGGGGCGGGAATGCCCGCACAGCCGTTCAGCATGATCAGCAGGAAGAGTGCTGGCAGGATCGTCAGGCCGGCGAGCTGCGCCTTCCGGCGGATCTCCATGGTGTCGAGGTGGAGTGCGGTAAATGGCATGGGTGGGTTTTTCATTTTTTTTCCAGGTTGCGCGCTTTGCGGAAAGCCGTGATGTCGTTCCCGGGGAGTCGGGGCGCCGGAATCCTCGGCCTTGCGGATGCACGCCGGGTCAAAGCTCATGGGGCGAGAGTGGACGGGCTTGAGGTTCCGGTCGGTGCGTTGGCGCACATGGGCGCAATCGAGCGCCGAATCCGCCGTGGGGCCGCCCTATGTGCGACAGCGCACCGACCCGGCTGGATGCCTCCACTAGGCTGCGATCGAGCTTTTTGCCAGGGGCATGTTTCCGGCGGGCCGTGGGTCGGCCGGAAACGTGCTGTCCGCTGAACGGCGCGCTGGCAGAAGAGGCTCCGGTCCATCGTCAGCCGTTGCATGGCGAGAATGCGGAAGGCGTTCCATGGCAGTTTGTACCCATCCATTTCCGGAGTGCCGCCCGTTGCGCTCATCCTTCCCGGTCCGCCTCCAGTGAGAGCCCCGGCGATGACTTATCGGATGTTCAGGGCCAGCTTGCTCGGCCGGTTGGGTGCGGGGTGGCCGCGGGAGTCCATCGTCACGGAGCCGCCGCTGCGCGCCGAACTGTTCAGCGCCGAGCAGATGGCCTTGCACGGCAAGGTGCTCGCCGATTCCCACTTCCTCGCTCATGGGCGGGTGCTGCCCGACCGCTTGCTGGCGCGGCTGGACGACAACGAACGGACGCTTTTCGAGGCTTCCACGCTGCTCACCAATGCGGTAGCGGGGGCTCGGCGCATTGCGCCGGCCGGGGAGTGGCTGCTCGACAATTTCTATCTCATCGAAGAGCAGATCCGCATGGCTCGCCGGCTCCTGCCCGAGGGCTACAGCCGCGAACTCCCGCGCCTGGACGGAGGCGGGGCGACGGCCGGTCGGCCACGGGTCTACGACATCGCTCTTGAGGCCGTTGCCCACGGCGACGGCCGCGTGGATGCGGAAAGCCTTGGCCGGTTTGTGGCGGCCTACCAGACGATCACGCCGCTCAAGCTGGGGGAACTGTGGGCCATTCCG
This sequence comes from uncultured Zoogloea sp., assembly GCA_937871125.1. Taxonomy (GTDB): domain Bacteria; phylum Pseudomonadota; class Gammaproteobacteria; order Burkholderiales; family Rhodocyclaceae; genus Zoogloea. The sequence goes on from CALMXT010000137.1 coordinate 7,473, forward strand.
ATCATGTTGCGTCTGGCCGTGATCGAGAATCTCCGGCGGGTCAGCGTGGGCGTTGCCGCCGGCTTGGTTGAACGAGGGCTGGCCGATTCCTGGGCCGACCGTATGACCGACGCGGTCGAGACCGATCCGGAGAGCCTGATCCTGGTGGTGGCCGACATGGTGCGCTCGGAGCCGCCCATGAGCGGCGCCTTTGTCGCCGAACTGGCGCGCCGCCTGCAGGGTCGGGGGCCGGCGCTGGCCTCGCCGCTGACCTGGGTCGAGCAGCGTCTGGCCCAGTCCGGCCAGACCATCGCCGGTCTGGTGCAATCGGAAAACCAGCAGCAGGCGGCCGACCAGCTCTCCATCAGCAACAGCATCGGCAGCCTGCGCGTGCTCGGAGCCATGGACTGGCGGGATTTCGTGGAAAGCCTGAGCCTGGTCGAACAGACGCTGCGGGGCGATCCGGGCGGCGTCTATGGCCGGATGGATTTTGCCACCCGCGACCGTTATCGCCACGCCACCGAGGAAATCGCAAAGAAGAGCCGCCTGAGCGAGCGCGAAGTGGCCCGCAAGGCGGTGGATTTCGCTCGGACGGCGGCAGCCGGCGCCGGGGGCCGGGCGGCTCACGTGGGCTATTACCTCATTGACGCGGGGCGGCTGAAGTTGGAGCGGGCGGCCGAGGTGCGCGCCGGCTATGCGGAACGCCTCCGTCGGCTGGCCCGTCGCGTGCCGCTGCTGCTTTATCTGGGTGCGATTGCCCTGATCACCGCACTGGTTGCCGGCATGCTGCTGCGCGAGGCGCTGGGCGCCGGCTGGCCGGCCTGGGCGCTACTGCCCCTGGGCGTGCTGACACTGCCGGTGGCCAGCCAGCTCGGCGTGACGCTGGCCAACTGGATGGCCACGCTGCTGGTGACACCGCGGCCCTTGCCACGGATGGATTTTTCCGAAGGCATTCCACCGCAATCGCGAACCCTGGTGGTGGTGCCAACCATGCTGAGCAGTGCCGCGGGTGTCGAGAGCCTGCTCGAAGCGCTGGAAGTGCGTTTCCTGGCGAATCGGGACGACAGCGTGCTGTTTGGCCTCCTCACCGACTTTCTCGATGCGGCGGAAGAATCGCTGCCCACGGACGGTGCGCTGGTGGAACAGGCCCGGGACGGCGTGGAGGCGCTCAACGCGACCTACGCCACGGCCGGCAGGGACATCTTTTTCCTGTTTCACCGCCCGCGCCGCTGGAATCCCCAGGAGCACAGCTGGATGGGCGCCGAGCGCAAGCGCGGCAAGCTGGCCGAACTGAACGCGTTGCTCCTCGGCGGGGCGGGCGACGGTTTTGCCGTCATCGTCGGCGCCCTTCCGGCGCTGTCTGGTGTGAAGTACGTGATCACCCTCGACACCGATACCGAACTGCCGCGGGATGCGGCCCGGCAGTTCGTCGGCACCATGGCCCATCCCCTCAACCGGCCGGTGTACGACGAGCGGGAAGGGCGGGTCGTTGCCGGCTACGGCATCCTCCAGCCCCGTGTCGGGATCAGCCTGCCGGGGGCGAGCCGCTCGCGCTACACCCGTCTTTACGGCGGCGAGCCGGGGATCGATCCCTATACCCGCGCGGTGTCGGATGTGTATCAGGACGTGTTCGGCGAAGGCTCCTTCATTGGCAAGGGCATTTACGACGTGGAGGCCTTCGAGCGGGCGCTGGGCGGCCGCTTTCCCGACAACCGGATTCTCAGTCACGATCTGCTCGAAGGCTGCTATGCCCGCGCCGGTCTGCTCAGCGACGGCCTGCTGTACGAGGATTTTCCGGCCCGCTACAGCGTCGATGTGAGCCGGCGCTATCGCTGGATTCGCGGCGACTGGCAGCTTGCCGGCTGGCTGCTGCGCAAGGTGCCCTGCGCCTGCGAAGACGCCCACGCAGCCGGCGCACACCGGCAGGCCAATCCGCTGTCGACCTTGTCCCAGTGGAAGCTCGCGGACAACCTGCGGCGCAGCCTTGTGCCGGCGGCGCTGGTCGTGCTGTTGGCGCTGGGCTGGGCGGTGCTGGTGCCGTCGTGGCGATGGACCGCACTCTTGATCGGCATCGTGCTGCTGCCGACCGTGTGCGCTGCCGTGCTCGATCTGTTGCGCAAGCCGGACGAGGTGCTGCTCCGCCAACATCTGTCGGCGGTGGTGGGCTCGGCGTCCAGCCGGGCGGCGCAACTCGGCTTCGAATTCGCCTGCCTGCCCTACGAGGCGGCCTTCAGCCTGGATGCCATCGTCCGCACCCTGTGGCGGATGGGCGCGAGCCATCGCCGCCTGCTCGAATGGTGTCCGTCGAGCGAGGTCGAGAAGAAACTCAGCGCCCGCGACCGCAACGGGCTCGCGGCCACCTATATCCAGATGGGCTTCGCCCCGGCGCTTGCGGTGGTGCTGGCCATCGGTTTGGCTGCGGTGGCGCCGTTTGCCCTGGTGGTGGCCGGGCCGGTGCTGCTGCTGTGGGCCGCTGCGCCGGCGCTGGCCTGGTGGATCGGCCGACCGCTGGCTCCGCGCGAGGCGGTCCTGAGCGCGGAGCAGACGCGTTTTTTGCGTCGCCTGGCGCGGCGGACCTGGTCCTACTTCGACACCTTCGTCGGCCCGGCCGATCACTGGCTGCCGCCCGACAACTTTCAGGAGTACCGCGTTGCCGCGCTGGCCCATCGCACCTCGCCGACCAACATGGGGCTGGCCCTGCTGGCCAATCTGGCCGCCTACGATTTCGGCTACATCCTGGCCGGCCCGCTCATGGAGCGGACCGCCAATACCCTGCGGACCATGGATGGGCTGCCCCGTTACCGGGGCCATTTCTATAACTGGTACGACACCCGGACCCTGCGGCCCCTGCCGCCGCTCTATGTCTCGACGGTGGACAGCGGCAATCTGGCCGGCCATCTGCTGACCCTGCGCGCCGGCTTGCTGGCTCTGGCCGATGTGCCCATCGCCTCAGCGCGGGTGTTCGACGGTTTGGGCGACACGCTGGGTGTTCTCGCCGAGGTGCTCGATGTTGCGGCGGATGCTTCCGCCGACAAGCGGCTGTCGGCTTGCCGCGAGGCGTTGGAGACCGCCCGCGTGGCGTCGCCGACCACCCTCCCGGCGTTGTGGGCGGCGCTTGAGGTGCTTGCGGCCTGTGCCACCGATCTGCTGGCGGGTATCGAAACCGGGCCGAAGGCCGATGGCGACACTGGCCTTGAGGTTCTGCGGTGGGCGCAGACGCTGCGCCAGCAGCTTCGCAGCGCACAGGACGAGCTGGGACATCTGGCGCCTTGGCTGCTGCTCGCCGATCCGCCCCGTGGCGTTGGCGACCTGCCGCTACAGGTGCCTGCGCAGGTCGGGCTGCCGACCCTGCGCGGCCTGGCGACGCTGGATGGTCCGCTCTGCGCCCTGATCCGGCGCCGCCTCGACGAGGAGGCCACTGCGGCCCAGCGCGCCTGGCTCGAGGATTTTCAGCGCTGCATTGCCGAGGGCAGTGCCCGCGCCCGCGACCGCCTCGCCGCCATTGAGGCGCTGGCGCAGCAGTCCGGTGCGTTGGCGATCATGGATTACGACTTCCTGTTCGATGCCTCCCGGCACCTTCTGACGATCGGCTACAACGTGCAGGAGCGGCGCATGGACGCCAGTTGCTACGATCTGCTCGCCTCGGAAGCACGGCTGGCAAGCTTTGTCGGTATTGCCCAGGGCGCCTTGCCCAAGGAGAGCTGGTTCGCGCTCGGCCGCCTGCTTACCCGGGCCGGTGGCGAGCCGGTGCTGCTTTCGTGGAGCGGATCGATGTTCGAGTACCTGATGCCGCAGCTGGTGATGCCCAACTATGAACGTACCCTGCTCGACCAGACCGGCAAGGCGGCGGTCGCCCGCCAGATCGAATACGGCCGCCAGCGCGGCGTTCCGTGGGGCATGTCCGAATCGGCTTACAACACCGTCGATGCCCAGCTCAACTACCAGTACCGCGCCTTCGGCGTGCCCGGCCTGGGCCTCAAGCGCGGGCTGGCCGAAGATCTGGTGGTGGCGCCTTACGCTTCGGTGATGGCGCTGATGGTCGCTCCGATGGAGGCCTGCACCAATCTGCTGCGCCTGGCTGCGGATGGGTTTGTCGACAAGTTCGGCTTCTTCGAAGCCATCGACTACACGCCGAGCCGGCAGCGTCGCGGACAGGAGCGGGCGATCGTGCGGGCTTTCATGGCACATCATCAGGGCATGAGCCTGCTGGCCCTTGCCTGGCAAGTGCTGGATCGTCCGATGCAGCGCCGCTTCGAATCGGAACGCCTGTTCCAGGCTGTCATGCCCTTGCTCCAGGAGCGTATTCCACGGGCTTCGGGCTTGTTCTCCCATGCGGCCGAACTGTCGGGGCTGCATTCCCGTGTCACGGCGCTCGAAACCCCGCTGCGGCTCTTCGACACCCCCGATACGCCGACGCCCGAAGTCCAATTGCTGTCCAACGGACGCTATCACGTGATGGTCACCAATGCGGGCGGCGGCTACAGTCGCTGGCGCGATCTGGCCGTTACCCGCTGGCAGGAGGATGTCACCTGCGACGACCAAGGTGCCTTCTGTTACATCCGCGACGTGGAGAGTGGCGCTTTCTGGTCCGCCGCCCATCAGCCGACGCGCCGCCGGCCCACCGCTTACGAAGCGATTCTTTCCGAAGGGCGGGTTGAGTTCCGTCGTCGCGATGCCATCGCCGGCGGCGACATCGAAACCTATACCGAGATCGTCGTTTCGCCGGAAGACGACATCGAGCTGCGCCGTGTCCGCCTCACCAACCGCTCATCCTGGCGCCGGGAGGTCGACGTCACCAGCTACGCCGATGTGGCGATAGCGCCGCCGGCTGCCGATGCGCTCCATCCGGCCTTCAGCAAATTGTTCGTGCAGACCGAGATCCTGCCCCGGCAAGGCGCCATTCTGTGCATGCGCCGGCCGCGCACGCCGGACGAGCCGATACCGTGGATGCTGCACGTGATGGCGGTACATGGCGCGGAAGTCGGTGCCGTTTCGTGGGAGACGGACCGTTCCGCCTTCATCGGCCGCACGCGCAGCACCGCCGCGCCCCAGGCGATGGACCCAGGCGTTGCGCTGTACGGCAGCGAAGGGGCGGTGCTCGACCCGATCGTTGCGATCCGTCAGCGCTTCTTCCTGGAGCCGGAACAGTCAGTCATCGTCGATATTGTCACCGGCATGGCCGAGAGCCGCGAATTGGCCCTGTGTCTGGTGGAAAAGTATCGGGATCGCCATCTTGCCGACCGAGTTTTCGATCTGGCCTGGACCCACTGTCAGGTGGAACTGCAGCAGATCAACGCCGTGGAGGCGGATGCCCAGCTCTACGCCCGGCTCGCCGGTGCCGTGCTATACGCCAACCCGGCCTTGCGCACCGATGCCGCGCTTCTGATCCGCAACCGCCGCAGCCAGTCCGGTCTGTGGGGCTACAGCATTTCCGGCGATCTGCCGATCGTGCTCTTGCAGATCGGCGACGCGGCCAACATCGAACTCGTGCGCCAGCTTGTGCAGGCTCATGCCTATTGGCGCCTCAAGGGGCTGGCGGTGGATCTGGTGATCTGGAACGAAGATCACGCCGGCTACCGGCAGCGGCTGCAGGAACAGATCGTCGATCTCGTCGCGTCGGGCAGCAGCGCCAGTCTGAGCGGGCAGCCGGGCGGCATCTTCCTGCGTCCGGTGGAGCAGATTTCCGCTGAAGACAGGCTGCTGTTCCAGGCCGTCGCCCGCGCCGTGATTACCGATTGCCGGGGTTCGCTCGCCGAGCAGCTCGACCATCGGGCGCCTGCCGTGCCGCGCATGCCACCGCTGGTGCCGAGCCGGTCCCGGTCGTCCCGCCGGACCAATGCGCGGTCGGCGCCGCCGGTGGGGCTGATCCTCGCCAACGGACTGGGCGGCTTCACCCGCGACGGGCGGGAGTATGTCATCCATCTCGCCCCCGGTCGCCGCACGCCGGCACCTTGGTCCAATGTGCTGGCCAACCCGCACTTCGGTTCGCTGATCTCGGAAAGCGGCGGCGCCTACACCTGGACCGAAAATGCACATGAGCTCCGCCTCACGCCGTGGCACAACGACCCGCTCGGCGATCGAAGTGGCGAGGCCATCTACCTGCGCGACGAAGACACCGGCCACGTCTGGTCGCCCACCCCGCTGCCCGTCGCCGCCGAATCGGCATACCTGATCCGGCATGGCTTCGGCTACAGCGTCTTCGAAACCCAGGTGGACGGCATTCATTCGGAACTCACGGTGTTTGTGGCGCTGGACGCGGCGGTCAAGTTTTCGGTGCTCAAGCTGCGCAACGATTCCGGCCAGCCGCGGCGCCTGTCGGCGACCGGCTATGTGGAATGGGTGCTGGGCGACCTGCGGAGCAAATCGGCCATGCACGTGACCACCGAGATCGACCCGCAGAGCGGTGCCCTGTGCGCCCATAACGCCTACAGCATTGAATTTGCCGGACGCGTGGCTTTTCTGGATACCGACGAGCCCGCGCGCAGCGTCACCGGCGACCGGGCGGAATTCATCGGTCGCAATGCTTCCCTTGCGCGTCCGGCGGCGCTGCAGCGCGAGAGGCTGTCCGGGCGGGTCGGCGGTGGACTGGACCCTTGCGGTGCCATCCAGGCCGGCTTCGAACTCGACGCCGGCCAAACGCGGGAGATCGTCTTCCGCCTGGGCGTCGGGCACAGCAGCGAGGATGCCCGTGGGCTGACGGAGCGCTTCCGTGGCCGCGCCGCCGCCCGCCAGGCCCTCGATGGAGTGCATGCTTACTGGCTCCGCACGCTCGGGGCGGTGCAGGTCGAAACTCCCGATCCGTCGGTGGACGTGCTGGTGAATGGTTGGCTGATCTACCAGACCCTGGCCTGCCGCTTGTGGGCGAGGGGCGGCTATTACCAATCCGGTGGCGCCTTTGGTTTTCGCGATCAGTTGCAGGACGTGATGGCCCTGGTGCATGCCGATCCGGCGCGGGTGCGCGCCCATCTGCTGCTCGCCGCGAGCCGTCAGTTCGTAGAGGGCGACGTGCAGCACTGGTGGCATCCGCCATCGGGCCGCGGCGTGCGCACCCATTGTTCCGACGATTACCTGTGGCTGCCGCTGGCGGTGTGCCGGTATGTCGGCGTGACGGGCGACAGCGGCGTGCTGGACGAATCCGTCGGCTTCCTCGACGGCCGTCAAGTGAGTGCTGGCGACGACTCCTACTACGACCTTCCCGGTATGTCGGGCGAGGTGGCCGATCTTTATCAACACTGCGTGAGGGCCATCCGCCACGGTCTCCAGTTCGGCGTCCGCGGCTTGCCGCTGATGGGCTCCGGCGACTGGAACGACGGCATGAACCGGGTCGGCATCGACGGCAAGGGCGAGAGCGTGTGGCTGGGCTTCTTCTTGTACACCGTGCTCGACCGGTTTGCCGGGCTGGCCGAGGCGCGCGGCGATGCCGTTTTTGCTGCGCGGTGCCGGGACGAAGGCGGGCGCCTGCGTGCCAATCTCGAAGCCCACGGCTGGGATGGGGAGGCCGGCAGCGGGCAGGGCGCCTGGTATCGCCGCGCCTATTTCGACGATGGCACGCCGCTGGGTTCCAGCGAAAGTCCGGAATGCCGGATCGATTCGATTTCGCAAAGCTGGGCGGTGCTCTCGGGGGCTGCCGACGCGAAGCGGGCACGCATGGCGATGGAGGCCGTGAATACCCATCTTGTGCGCAGGACCGACGGGCTGATCCAGCTCCTCGATCCGCCTTTCGACACTTCGCCGCTGGCCCCCGGCTACATCCGGGGCTATGTGCCAGGTGTGCGCGAGAACGGCGGGCAATACACCCACGCGGCAGTGTGGACGGCAATGGCCTTCGCCGAACTGGGCGAGCCGGCGCGAGCCTGGGAGTTGCTGGCGATGATCAATCCGGTGAATCACGCGCGCTCCGCCGAAGACGCCGAGCGCTACAAGCTGGAGCCCTACGTCGTCGCCGCCGACGTGTACGCCGCACGACCCCATGTCGGACGCGGTGGCTGGAGCTGGCACACGGGGGCCGCCGGCTGGATGTACCGCCTGACCGTCGAGTCGCTGCTGGGCCTGCATCGGGAGGGCGCCGTGCTGCGCCTCACCCCGCGCCTGCCGGCCGCGTGGCCGGGCTGCGCGATCCATTACCGCTATGGCGAGACGATGTTCCATATCGTCGTTTCGCGGGCGGTCGCGGGTGAAGTGCCGGGCCTCAGCGTCGATGGTATCGAGCGCGGCGATGGCACGATCCCGCTGGTGGACGACGGTATCGGGCACCAAGTGGCTTTGCGGCTGGAAGCATGACGCGGTGCTGCCCGTTCTGTGCGTTAGCGAACGGAAGGGCAGCGCCCGTCGGCCCATGATGAATCCCTGTAGCGACCAACCGGCGCCTGTTCGAATGGCTTTCCCGATCGGGCGCTGCTGTCGATCAGTCTTCCGGAATCGTTCCCGATTACGGAATCACATGAAGGAAAAGAAAATGACCTACGCACGACGCACATTCCACAAAATCGTTCTGGCGACGGTTGCCACCCTCTCTCTCGGTGCAGCCAGCGGACTTGCCACTGCGGCTACCGCGGAAGATCTGAACAAGGATGCCGATCAGGCGCTGCAGACCCTCTACAAGTCCAATTCGACCGCCGAGGCGCTGTCGAAGAAGGCGCATGCCGTGCTGGTTTTTCCGAAAATCATCAAGGCTGGCCTGGTGTTCGGCGGTAGCTACGGCGAAGGCGTGCTGAAAAAAGGCTCGGACTACGCGGGCTACTACAATTCCGTTTCCGCCTCCTGGGGCTGGCAGGCCGGCGCCGAGTCTTACGGCTATGTGGTCTTCCTGATGAG
>CALMXT010000138.1 GCA_937871125.1 uncultured Zoogloea sp.
TAATCGATGGACCAGGACCAGTTTTCTCACATGGAGTACTTCAAATGCATCCGCAAACGTGGACGATTACGTCCGTTCAAATCCATCAGTCGAGCATTGCGCAAAGCATCCGTGGACTTATTCCTCTTAAGGACTCCACTCTCAAAGAGGCCCATGCACGTGGCCTCGGATTCCGAACCCATGCGGCGCTAAAAGCCGAACTTAAGGCTGGGCTTGAGCTATCTGCAAGGGAATTTGACAATGCAGGCTTCGTTTTACGAATTGCAGAGCTCACTGATGACATAACAGCCGAGGTTGTCGAGGCGATTCTGGATGGTGTCCAACTCGACATCTCCGTCGTCAAGCATTCTGAGAGGCGCCAGCAAAGTCATCGTTATTGGAATATCTCCTACGATGTGAATGTCATGCTCACGTCGGGCGCCAACTTCGCGAGAGCTCTGGACGGGGAGATCCAGTTTCACCTTCCAGAATTCGGATTAGGGGCAGCTACAGAGCCATATCGTGTCGATTCAGCTCATGACCGGCGCGTAGAAACTGACTATCGCAAGAGCCGCGCCGAAGCAGGAGGAACCACGCTTGTCGCCAAGCTCGTGGATGGCCACTGGCATGGCGGATTCTTTGTGTATGCATTGGAGCATCAGGCTGACGGCTCGACGAGCATCCGATCCCTGAGAGCGGCGCTTGCCCGTGCCATCCTGCCTCAGGTGCCTACGCGTGTGCGGTGCTTCATCTTTCGGCCGGATAACTACGAGTTTGGTGCTTGGCGTGTTGAGATGCGTCTAACGTCAGCGATTCAGCAGCTCTGGAATGGCTCGCCATTTCTGTTTGAGCTTCCACTTCTACCAAGTCGCCACATAATCACGGAGTCTAAGTTTCGCGCAGATGTTCGTGCTGGCCGCTTTGTTGATGGTGTCTGGAAGGCTGATCTTTATACGAACGGCATCAATGAGGCTGAGAACAAAACTAGCTTGGCGGAGGTCAAGCGCGCGCTCCTTCGATGCGTTAGTCAACGGGTCTGTAAGGCCCAGGCCAACCCATCTTCCTGAATTTGGAGTTGCCCCCATCCCGTGGACACGTTACGGCTTGAAACTCAAGTGGGTTGATCATAATCGATTGTCGTAGTTTGGGCGTTCTGAATCGCCCCAGCTTTCGCGTCTGTTGGGATGATGCGCGGCCTCGGTGTCACCAGAAAATTTCACTATCTTTGGCACAAGCCGGACGTTCTTTCATGAACTCTGGCAATGGCCACCACGCTAGTGCCAAAGTTAGTGATAATCCGATTTATAATCAGTGGCTTGCTTTTCATTAACTGTGGCATCCGACAGAGGTTGTCGGGGGACAGAAACTGAAAGCTGTGCCATTTAGATGAAAAACTGCTGCCACAAGCAGTGAAATAAACGGGACCGGAAGGTCCCGTTTATTTTGAAGTCATAAAATAATGCGTTTTCTGCAGAAACATTCGCTTCCATGAGCCCAGTGCAATCCACCCAGCACCAAAACCTTGTCGGGTTTATCTGGAACATCGCCAACAAGCTGCGCGGCCCCTATCGACCGCCCCAGTACCGGCGGGTCATGCTGCCCCTCGTCGTACTGCGCCGTTTCGACCTTGTGCTGGCTGAAAACAAGCAGAAGGTGCTGGCCGAAAAAAAGCGTCTGGAAGGCAAGGGAATTACCGGTGCGGCACTTGAGAAATCGCTCTCCCGTATCGCCGCCCAAGGCCGCAAGCAGGAGCTCTACAACACCAGCGGCTTCACCTTCGAAAGACTGCTGGACGATGCGCCCAACATCGCCGGCAACCTGATTGCCTACATCCAGGGCTTTTCCCCCCGCGCCAAGGACATCTTCGATAAATTCGAATTCGAAGCCGAGATCGCCAAGCTCGACGAGGCCAATCGCCTTTTCCTCATTCTCAAGGAGTTCTGCGCCGGCGACATCGATCTCGCCCCCAAGGCGCTCAGCAATCTGCAGATGGGCTACCTCTTCGAAGAGCTGGTGCGCAAGTTCAACGAGCAGGCCAACGAAGAAGCCGGCGATCACTTCACCCCGCGCGAAGTGATCCGCCTGATGGTGCAACTGCTGTTCACCGGAGAAGAAGACGTCTTCACGCCCGGCGTGTATCGCAGCGTGTATGACCCCACCGCCGGCACCGGCGGCATGCTCTCGGAATCCGAAAAATTCATAACCGAGAAGAACCCCGACGCCCACATCGAGCTTTTCGGCCAGGAATACAACCCGGAGTCCTACGCCATCTGCTGCTCCGATCTGCTCATCAAGGATGAGCCCATCGACAACCTCATCTACGGCGACACCCTCGGCATCAAGGGCGCGAAGAACAAGGCCAACAACTTCGTGCCCCATGACGGCCACCCGGACAAGCGCTTCCATTACATGCTGGCCAACCCGCCCTTCGGCGTGGAATGGAAGCCGGAAGAAGACTTCGTGCGCGAGGAATATGGCGCGCAGGGCTTCGATGGTCGCTTTGGCGCCGGGCTGCCGCGCATCAACGACGGCTCGCTGCTGTTCCTGCAGCACATGATCGCCAAGATGCATCGGGCACCGGATCGCGGCGGCGACGGCTCCAAGATAGCCATCGTCTTCAACGGCTCGCCGCTGTTCACCGGCGATGCCGGCAGCGGTGAATCCAACATCCGCCGCTGGATCGTTGAAGGCGACATGCTCGATGCCGTCATCGCCCTGCCGGACCAGATGTTCTACAACACCGGCATCTACACCTACATCTGGCTGGTCACCAACAAAAAGCCCGCCCACCGCCGCGGCAAGGTTCAGCTCATCGACGGCACCCGCCACTTCAAAAAGATGGACAAGAGCCTCGGCAACAAGCGCAACGAGTTGGCCGACGATCACATCAGGGCGCTGGTCAATCTCTACGCAGGCCACGAACACGACGCGAAGGCCGAGGTCATGGACGAGGTGGACGGCAAGCCCGCCAAGGTACAGCGCATCTGCAGCAAGCTCTTCGACAACCGCGATTTCGGCTACCTCAAGATCACCGTCGAGCGCCCGCTGCGCCTCAATTTCCAGGCCAGCCCCGAGCGCATCGCCAAACTCGACGACCAGAGCGCCTTCGCCAATCTCGCTACCAGCAAGAAACGCAAGAACGAAGCCGAGCACGCCGCCGAAGTCGCCGCCGGACAGCAGCTGCAGGCCGCCATCCGCAGCGCGCTGCAGGGCATGGACGGCAGCATCCTCCACCGCAACCGCCCGGCTTTCGAAAAAGTGCTGGATGCCGCCTTGCACAAGGTCGGCCTCAGGCTCGCCGCCCCGGTGCGCAAGGCCGTGCTCGCCGCGCTCTCCGAGCGCGACCCGGAGGCCGACATCTGCCGCGACGCGAAAGGCCGCATCGAGCCCGACGCCGAGCTGCGCGACACCGAGATCGTGTCCCTGCCGGCCGACATCGCGCTGCCGCTGCCCCTCGGCTACGACAACGAAACCGGCCACGACAAGCTGCTCAAACTGGTCAAGGCCCACTGCGAGGCTTACCTCGAAGCCGAAGTCCTGCCCCATGTGAAGGACGCCTGGATCGCCCACGACAAGACCCGCGTCGGCTACGAGATTCCGCTCACGCGGCACTTCTACGTCTACCAGCCGCCCCGCCCGCTGGAGACCATCGCCGCCGAAATCAGCGTGTTGGAGAAGGAGATCATTGCGATGCTGGGTGAGGTGGTTTGATGCATTACCCCTCCTACCCACAATACAAGAATGTGGATAAATCAGACGTTGCAAAAATCCCTATTCACTGGAAATTAACTCGTCTTAAGTTCATGGCGAGAATTAAAAATGGCCAAGACTACAAGGAAGTTATCTCTGATGTAGGATTTCCAGTAATTGGCTCAGGTGGCGAATTTGCCAAAGCAAGTAAGTGGCTCTACAACGGAGAGTCTGTCTTGCTCGGCAGAAAAGGGACGATAGATCGACCCCTATACATCAATGGTCCGTTCTGGACCGTCGACACTATGTTTTATACGGTGGTGGAGCATAATGTCAGTGCGAAATTTTTGTACTACTGTGCGCTAACTATCACTTTTGTAAAGTTTACAACAAGCACAGCTTTACCCAGCATGACTCAACAGGATTTAGGGGCAATTTCGTTTTGCGCCCCTGATTTCGATGAACAACAGAGTATTGCCCGCTTCCTCGACTACAAGACCGCGCAGATCGATGCGCTGATTGCCAAGAAGCAGGCCCTGCTCGAAAAGCTGGCCGAAAAGCGCAGCGCCCTCATTAGCCACGCCGTCACTAAGGGCCTTGACCCGTCTGTATCAATGAAGGATTCGGGGGTGAAATGGCTTGGTGAAATTCCTTATGACTGGACGACCAAGCGGCTCCGTTTTCTCAGCACGATGGCAGGTGGAATGACCCCAAGCACAGGTAAGCCTGAATATTGGGGCGGTGATATACCTTGGATTACGCCCAAGGATATGAAAAAAGAATTTCTGTCGGATTCGATAGACACGCTGACAAGTGAGGCGCTTCAAGACACGGGAATCGCTTTGCATGAGTCTGGTCGTGTGCTCATCGTCGTTCGGGGAATGATCCTGGCACACACGTTTCCGGTGGCTATTAATACCGTTCCTGCGACAGTGAATCAGGATATGAAAGCACTCACCACAAGCCTCGATAACGAGTATTTGGCACTTATGTTGAAAGGAATTCAGCCACTCGTTCTGAGCGTGGTGGAAGAATCTGCGCATGGAACAAAAGTATTGCGGACGGATATTTTCAAGAACATTCGTCTTCCGGTTCCCCCGCCGGATATTCAAACGGCAATCGTGGGAAAGGTTCGCGCGTGGCTGACGGATCTGGATGCCCAGAAGCGTAGTATCGAATCGGTGATGGACCGCCTTCAGGAATACCGCTCTGCCCTCATCACCAACGCCGTCACCGGCAAGATCGACGTACGTGGCTTCAAGCTGCCCGAAGCTGCCGAGGAGACCGCCCATGCCTGAGATCGTGCCCCTACCCGGTGACTACTCTGCCTGGCTGGCGGAGTTGAAGTCGCGCATCCACACCGCGCAGCAGCGGGCCACGCTGGCGGTGAATCGTGAGCTGGTGTTGCTGTACTGGCAGATCGGGCGGGACATTCTGGCGCGGCAGGACCGCGAGGGCTGGGGTGCCAAGGTGATCGAGCGGCTGGCGCAGGATCTGCGCTCGGCCTTTCCGGACATGAAGGGCTTCTCGCCGCGCAACCTCAAGTACATGCGGGCCTTTGCGGAGGCGTGGCCTGAGGCCGAATTTGTGCAGCAAGCTGCTGCACGATTGCCCTGGTTCCACCTGTGCACCCTGATCGACAAGCTCAAAACCCGTGAAGAGCGGGATTGGTATCTGGCCAAGGCGGTGCAGAACAACTGGTCGCGCAACATTCTGGTGATGCAGATCGAGACCGGCCTGCGGGCGCGTAGCGGCCAAGCGGTCACCAATTTTGCAGCGAGCCTGCCCGCGTCGCAGTCTGATCTGGCCCGCGAATCGCTCAAGGACCCCTACCGCCTCGACTTCCTCGGCCTGGGCGAAGAGGCGCAGGAGCGCGCCATCGAGGAGGCCATCGTCGGCCATATCACCCGCTTTCTGTTGGAGTTGGGGGCGGGTTTCGCTTTCGTCGGGCGACAGGTGCATATCGAGGTGGGCGGCGAGGACTTCTTCATCGATCTGCTCTTTTATCACCTCAAACTGCGTTGCTACGTGGTGGTCGAGCTGAAGGCGGGTGCCTTCAAGCCCGAGCATGCCGGCCAGCTCGGCTTCTACCTCACGGCGGTGGATACCCAGATGAAGACCGAGCAGGACAACCCGAGCATCGGGCTGCTGCTGTGCAAGAGCAAGAACAAGGTGGTGGCTGAATACACGCTGCGCGACTCGAACAAGCCGATTGGCGTGGCCGAATACCAGTTAGTCGAGGCGTTGCCTGCCGAGCTGCAGACCAGCCTGCCCAGCATCGAAGCGCTGGAGAAGAGCCTGTTGCAGGCGGATGGCCCCGACTGAGGCGCGGACTTGATCGTTTCGTAAGGTAAGGAAACACGGTTTTCCTTACCTTGAAGACGCCACAAGGTAAGGATGCTCACCATTTCTGCGGTGAGATGGCGACCCGATTTAAGGGGAACGGGATGCACAAGGAAGTCGATTTCGAGAACGACATCGAGCACGCGCTGATCGGTGAGGGCGGCTATCTGAAGGGGGATGCGGCGGCCTATGACGCGGATTCCGGCCTGTTCCCCCACGAAGTGCTGGCCTTCGTTCGGGCGACCCAGCCCAAAGTGTGGGAGCGCCTGGAAAAGCTCGACGCCCAGCGTGCGCCGGCGGTGCTGGTCGACAGTCTGGTGAAGGAACTGGCCGGTAAGGGTGCGCTGGCGGTGTTGCGCGAAGGGTTCAAATGCGTGGGCAAGACGGTGCGGCTGGCCTACTTCGCGCCGAATACCGGGCTCGATCCGACAGCAACTGAACGCTACCGGGATAACCGCCTCACCATCGCGCGGCAGGTCAGGACGCAGACCGGCGCGATTCCCGATGTGGTGCTGGCGGTCAATGGCCTGCCGGTGGCGACGCTGGAACTGAAGAACCCAATGTCGGCCACCCACTGGAGCGTGGAGAACGCCAAGCGCCAGTTCCGTTTCGAGCGCGACCCGAAAGACATCCTGTTTGCCTTCAAGCAGCGCTGCCTCGTCCACTTTGCGGTGGATACCGAGCAGGTGTTCATGACGACCCGGCTGGAGGGGAAGGAAACGTTCTTCCTGCCCTTCAACAAAGGGTACGCTTTTGGCGCGGGCAATCCGCCGGTGGAAGGCGACGTGCGCACCGCCTACCTGTGGCGCGAGGTGCTGGCACGCGACAGCCTGATGGACATCCTTGCCCGATTCATCCACCTGGACGTGGACGAGAAGACGGTGGTCACCGAGCAGGGCATCAAGCGCCTGCGCAAGGAAACCCTGATCTTCCCGCGCTATCACCAGCTCGATGCGGTGCGTGCGCTCTGCCGCCACGCTCAGCGGCAAGGGGCCGGGCATAACTACCTGATCCAGCATTCGGCGGGCTCGGGCAAATCCAATTCCATCGCCTGGCTGGCACACCGGCTGTCGAGCCTGCACGACGCGAAGGACGAAAAGATCTTCCATTCGGTGGTGGTGATCACCGATCGCCGCGTGCTCGATCAGCAGTTGCAGGACACCATTTTCCAGTTTGAGCACAAGCTGGGCGTGGTGCAGAGGATTGATGAAAACACGCAGCAGCTCGCCAAGGCGCTCGCCGACGGGGTGCCGGTGATCATCTCGACGATCCAGAAGTTTCCCTTTATCGCCCAGGCCATCCGCACGCTGGAAGGCAAGGGCCATACGGTAAAGATCAGCACGGCAGGCAAACGCTTCGCGGTGATCGTCGATGAAGCACACAGCTCGCAGAGCGGCGAGACGGCAATGGAACTGCGCAAGATCCTGAACCGGGACGGCATAGAAGCCGCGCTTGCCGAACAGTTGCTCGACATGGACGAAGAGGCACTGAGCGAGGAAGCAAAGAAGGCGATGTTGCGCGAGCAATTGAAGCGCCCCATGCAGCCGAACCTGAGCTTTTTCGCCTTCACTGCGACGCCGAAGTTCAAGACCCTGTGCGTATTCAACGAGCCGGGGCCGGACGGGCAGGCACCCTTCCATCACTACAGCATGCGGCAGGCGATTGAAGAGGGCTTCATCCACGACGTTCTGGCCAACTACACCTGCTACAAGCGTTACTACAGGCTGATCCAGAAGGTGGAGCAAGACCCGGAAGTTCCCCGCCGCAAGGCTGCGCAGGCGCTGGCGCGATTTGTCTCTTTCCACGATTACGAAATCGCGCAGAAGGTGGAGGTGATCGTCGAACACTTCCGCACCCATACGCGGCACAAGATCGGCGGTCGCGCCAAGGCGATGGTGGTGACCAATTCGCGCGAGCACGCGGTGCGCTATAAGCTGGGCTTCGACAAGTACATCAGCGCCAAGGGTTATACGGACGTGAAATCGCTGGTCGCGTTTTCGGGCGAGATTACGCTGAAGGAATTTGCCGACAGGAAATTCACCGAAGTGGGCATGAATGGCGGCATCAAGGAATCCGAATTGCCCGAGAAATTCGGCACCGAGGAATATCAGGTTCTACTGGTGGCGGAGAAATACCAGACCGGTTTTGACCAGCCGCTGCTGCACAGCATGTATGTGGACAAGCGCCTTGCCGGCATCCAGGCGGTGCAGACGCTCTCGCGGCTGAACCGCACCACGCGCGGCAAGACAGACACTTTCGTGCTCGATTTCGTGAATGATCCAGACGAGATCTACGCGGCCTTCAAGCCCTATTACGAATTCACGCCGAGGGACGCAGACACCGATCCGCAATTGCTAAACAACCTTGCGCATTCGCTTGGTGAATGGAAGATCTTTACGCGCGACGAGATCAACAACTGGTGCGAAATCTGGTTCCGCAACCGTATGAACCCCACGGGCGGCGAGCACAAGCAACTGAATGCGATCCTCGACGTGGCGGTCGAGCGCTACAAGACCTTGGGCGAAGAAGACGCGGGGGCGTTCAAGGGCCAACTGGTGAGCTTCCGCAATCTGTATGGCTTTGTATCCCAGGTGATTCCCTACCACGATTCGGACCACGAAAAGCTCTACACCTATGCACGCTTCCTATTGACCAAGCTGCCTTTCGAGACGGATCGGCGCTGCGTGCAGGTGGATGACGAGGTCGAGCTGAAGTATTACCGTCTCCAGAAGATCAGCGAAGGTGCGATTGATTTGAGGGCGGGCGAACCGGAAGCGCTGTACGGTCCGACCGAGGTCGGCACCGGCCAGCCGGACGAGGACGTGCAGTTGTCGACCCTGGTGAGCAAGCTCAACGAACGCTTCGGAACCGAGTTCATGCCTGCAGATCAACTCTTTTTCGACCAGGTGCGGGAAACGGCGGTCGCCAACGAGCAGCTGCGCCAAGCGGTGATGGCCAACAGCATCGACAACTTCGAGCCCGTGTTCAACAAGCAACTGGAAAACCTCTTCATCGAGCGTATGGACGGCAACGAGGAGATTTTCGTGCGCTTGATGAATGACGAGGCATTCCGGACGGTGGCGGCGAGCCACCTGATGCGCGCCGTGTACCAGCAGGTGCGTCAGGCAATCGAAACGCGGAGCGCAACGTTATGAGCGACATCAAGCTGTTTCATTACGCAAACAACGGCGCCCGCGAGTTGGCCGGCAAATCGGCCGCCGTCGAGCGCACATTGCAGCGTCTGATCGAATCTCAGATGGACACCTTCCTCGGCGTGCGCTTCCTTTCGACGGAATACAGCACGGGCGCAAAGTATCGCGGCCGGATTGATTCGCTGGGGCTGGATGAAAACGGCTGTCCGGTCATCGTCGAGTACAAGCGCCACAGCAACGAGAACGTGATCAATCAGGGCCTGTTTTATCTCGATTGGCTGCTCGATCACAAAGCCGACTTTCAGCTGCTGGTAATGAAGCAGCTAGGTAAAGACGAGGCCAACAGGATCGAGTGGGGCGGTACGCGCCTGTTGTGCATCGCTGCGGATTTCACACGCTACGACGAGCATGCGGTCGCTCAGATCAACCGCAATATCGAACTGATCCGCTACAAGCTGTTCGGCGAGGACTTGCTGCTGCTGGAACTTGTCAATGGCGCGAGTGCGACGAGCACCCCATCGGCTTCGGAACTCGATAAGCCCCTTGTCGAGAGACCTGCCAGGACGCCGGCCGCTTCGACGCTGGCGATGAAGACCCATGCCGACCAGCTTGCCAGCGCCTCCCCCGAGTTGCTGGCACTCTTCGAGCAAACGCGTAGCTTCATCCTTGCACAGGGCGACGACATCATCGAGAAGCCGTTGAAGCTCTACGTAGCCTTCCGCCGCCTGAAAAATTTTGTCTGTATGTCGCTGATTTCCAAACAGGATCCCCATGTTTTCCTGATCCTGAAGCTGGATCCGGCATCCGTTACATTGGAAAAAGGCTTTACTCGGGACGTCACCAACATTGGCCACTGGGGCACTGGCGACCTGGAAGTGGTGTTACGTGAGCCAGCGGATTTCGAAAAGGCAAAATCGCTTATCGAGCGCACCTATCAGGAAAACTGAGGTCGCCAACGCCCCCAATTCGATAGACTATTTGACGTGAGCATTTATTATGTCCGCCGACCCTACGGAAAAATCGGCGGACAGCTGTATATAGCCGAATGATGACTACCCGATCATTTCTTCTGCAGAACTTCGCGGATGGCCGAGATGATTGGTTCGGGCTTTTCCAGCGGAATGGCGTGGCCGCTATCGACCCAGATTTGTGTGGCGCCGGGGTAGAGTCGTACTAAGTCTTTACGTTTTTCGTTTGCATAGTCTGCCAGTTCCGATTTTGCTTTCATCGGCTCCGCTGCGCTCAGCACAATGACCGGCTTTCCTGTAAAGGGCGGCAGATCCAATACACTTTCCCCGGTCGCATCGATTGCATTGAATTCTTCTTTTTCCACCTCGGATGTGGCCAGGCGATAAACCAAACGAAACCAGGCTGGCCAGTTTTGAGGGGAGCCTTTGCCCTTGAATTGGGCGGGATGGGTGGAATCGACGAGGATGAGGGCGCTTGCCTCATCCGGATAACGTCGGGCGAAAAGCTGCATGTATAAGCCGCCGAGCGAATGGCCGACCAGCACATACGGCGGCTTCAGCCCTTTGCTTTTCAGCAGCGAACGGAGTTCGTCGACGATATGGTTGCCATCGCGGGGGCTGGACACCATATCGCTTTTTCCATAGCCGGGTCGATTGTAGGCAAATGCCGTCGTGTCCTTCGATATTTCCGGGAATACCTTGGCCCACCAGTCGATGCTTCCGCCAAGGCCGTTTTCAAAGACCACCGTCCCGGTGTCGTGCCGGACCAATACATATTCGACACGTCGCTCGTCGATGCTTTCGGTCACCGCTCCCGGTAGCGATGCGCAACCGGTAAGGAAGGCGACCAGGAGAACGACAAGGCTTTGAAGCAGGGGCTTGGTTTTCATGGGAATCCGGATTCTCCAGCGGGTATCGATTTGGTTTGTCTGTCGCCAGTTGAAAATCGCACGCTGCGGGCGGTATTGGCAAAGCGCCCAATACATTTCGAAAGGCGGTTTTGGGGGCGCCGCCATGCCTACATGGCAGCCAATATCCGCCCACGCGTCGGCAATATGGCCACGACATTACCAGAACAATCGCGATTCTTAAGACCCTACCTCGGTAGGGTTCCGCTTTACATCGCGGCTCTCAATAATCCCCGAAACTCCTGCCATGTCGGCAAGGGAGCGGATCGAACGGGGAATATCCATGAAAAGCCGAAAAATACAGAAAAGCTGCCTGCTTGTTCTGGCCCTTGCAATGGCTTCGGCGGCGCAGGCGGCGCCAACCGTCGTGACTTTCGAGGACCTTGGCCCGACGCCTATTGCGGACGGTTATGGCGGTATTGCCGGTTGGGGCGGCGATGGCGGGTCGGTCCGGGAGAACGACTTCATTCCCGGAGGGCAGGGGCGCTATTCCTATGGCGGGTTCAATTCGGCCCCCAACGATGGCGTGGGTCTGGATGACGGCATGGGAGGGCTCTATTTTATCAATGGGCCGGTTGTCTTCGAAGGCGCCTATTTCTTCAATACGGATGTGCCTGCCGGAGTCGATGCGGGGATTCTGCTGTATTACCAAGGGCAACTGGTGCATCGGATTGCCGATCCGCGGACATCGGGCCTCGAATGGCTGGCCTCGGGTTATCGGGGGTTGGTGGATACCTTGTATTTTGCTTCGGGCTACGACGGTTTCATGATCGATGACCTGACCTATTCGAACGCGGCGACGGTCCCGGAGCCTGGGCTTCCGGTCATGGTGGCCAGTGGATTGGCGCTTGTGGGATTCCATCGGCGTGGCAAACGCAGTTCGGCATAAGCCGGGTACGGTATATTGCGTGGGCCGATATGCGGCCCTTCCTCAATCGATCCGTAGCGCTGCGAATACATCATGAAGACGATGCACTTACGATTGCTTTTATTCATGGCCCCACTCCTGCTGGCGAAGGAAGCCTTCGCGTTTGGTGCGATCCTGCAATACCAAGGCGAAGTGGATGACCGGGAGCTGTATTTCGCGGACATTCGGACGATCTCGAATCGCACGCCCGCCGATCAGATCATGGGGCCGATTGAAACCCGCGAACTGGACGTCACTGCGGTGTATGAGAACGAAAGGAAGCCGGAGTTCGTCCATATGAAGCTGCAGTTTCAATGCCCGGCCGCCTATACGATGGACCGGTCGAACTACAAGCTGACCCCTAACAATACGAAGGTCCGTGCCGGCGACAGCGTGACCTTCCGCATCGGCCCCGGCAGCTACAAGCTTCGTCGCTCGGATCTGCAATCCGAGCCGGTTCCCGTCAGCGACTGGAAGACATCCAACGCCAGCATGCTGTCCCGCGCGGGCGCCATCGCCTGCAACCACATCGATATCGATCGGGCTTTGCACCAGTCGATCAAGGGCAACAATTTCGATTTCGACGGCTTCGGCCAGAAGATCGCCCAGCTCGGATTGCCATCCGATATGGCCTTGATCGGTCAAACCCTGCCGCCGGAATTCCTGGACTTTGCGTGGACCCAGTTCTGGCACGACAAAGTCGTGGCCGGAAAGCGACCCGATCCCAGCGGGAAATGGAGCAGAAAGCCTACCGAGGCCGAAAAGGCAGCGGCCATCAAGAAGCTCCAGGACATGCAGGCGCAGCTCAATGCCTCCCCGGAAATCGAAGCGGCCAAAAAGAGCCTGCTGGCCGGCATCAAGAAGAGTCAGGCCGACATGGCTGCCCGAGCGAATACCACCCGTCCCGACGGCAAAAAGCTGACGCCGATCGAATCCAATCTCCTGATTCTCTGGCGGGGTCGGCCGGAGGAAGAGCTTGTCAAGCTCATGGGCAACCCCGAGTTCAACCAGGCGGGCGACAGCCGGTTTCTCCGCTACACCAAATATTGGGAAAAGGCCGGCGTAAGCCTGATCAACGGACAAGGTGTCGTCGTCGGTGGCGAAGTCGGCGGCTATGCGGAGTGTTTTGTGGAATTCAAGACCAAACAGGATGGCGATGGGCGCTGGCGCGTCGACGACGTCCTGGTGCGCTCGACCTATCAGGACGCGGGGCTGGGTCGCACGCGGGGGCTTTGCGAAGATATCGCACGGGCAGCGTCGCAATGAATTGCGGGCTCGGCCGCGGTGCTTGCCGGGGCGGCCATCGCTTTGGGTCGTGGGCCAGGCTTGCTGGCCGCTGAGGTTCATTTTTTGATGTCGAATCGGCGACGTGGCGGATGTCCGGCCGATCGCGCTTTGGAGGGAGCAAAAACCATGATGAAAAAGTTTCTCTGGGCTGCGGTCATGTCGGCCGCACTGAGCGCTATGCCCTGCCGGGCACAGGCGGCGCCGCAAAGCGAGGCGTTCGACGTTCTCGGGTCCGTCATGGACAACACGCAGAAGCAACTCAACGCCAAGAGCGTCCTCAAGCACAACAAGGACGACGCGGAGGCGTTCCGGGAAAAGATCGTCGCCGGGTGGTGGGAATACATGCAGGCCAATTCCAATGCCAAACCGGGTGAGTTTTGCGCCGCGATGTTCCAGCGTGCCAAGCGTGAGCCCAATCCCGGCGGCGTGGATCTGTTCAAGGAAGGAATGACGGTGACCTTGTTCGGGCCGGGCGGAGACTACCGGGGCGCGCTCCTGGCCTTCAGCCCCCTGGACGACAAGAACCTGTTCCCCAAACTTCAGAGCGGGCAAAAGGTGTTGCTCACCTTGAAACAAGGCGACGAATCGCCCCAGACCCTCAATGCGGCGTATATGACCGTCGGCAAATCGGCGCGCCCGATGGTCGCTTTTGCGGTGCCGAGCATCGAAGCGCTGCTGGGAAGCATCGAAGACGCGACGCGCTTTGAAGTGCTGTATCAGGGGCGGACCATCGCGAACATTGCCTGGCATTCGGGATTCAAGGCGCGCGACGCCTTGAAGGCATGCCTCAAAGGCGGGCGCTGATCCTTCCGGCGATCTTCGCACGAGGGAGCTTGGGAGCCGTCATGGCCGAGGGCGACGTCGGATGGGTGTTTTGCTACCCTCGCCGCGGCGGTGACGCGAACCGGACCGCCGCTTCAGTTTTCTCCTTGCCGCTATCGAGATGACTCCGCCCGACGAACGTTCCGCTCTGGTTGTCGATGACCATCCGCTGGTGGCGCGCGGTATCGCCGACTATTTGCGCGCGCATTGCGCGTTCAGCCGCGCCGACCCGATTTGCCGACCGGCCGAACTGTGGGAAAACATCGGGCAGTTCGGCGCGCCGGCGCTGGCCTTGGTGGATTTCTGGCTGCCCGGCGGGACTGCGCTGCCGATCTTGACCCGCCTGCGCGACGAATATCCGGCAACCCGCCTGTTGGTGATCAGCGGCGACGGCGATCCGGCCGTCCGTGACAAGGTCCGTCGGCTGTCCGTGGATGGATTTCTGCTCAAGCATGCCGAACCCGCCGTGTTTGCGCTGGCGGTGGCGGCCGTCCTGCGCGGCGACGCGTGGTTCGACGACGCTCCGGTTGCCGGACCCGCCACCGACGAGGAGCGGACGCTGCCCCTGAGCGCCGCCGAACTGGGTTTGACCCCGCGCCAGGGCGAAGTGCTCGCCCTGATGCTCAAAGGCTTGCCCAACAAGCGGGTTGCGCAGGCGCTCTCGCTGACCGAACAAACCGTCAAGGAGCATGTAAGCGGCATTCTCGAGCGGCTGGGCGCACGTAACCGGATCGAATTGATCACACGACTGCGGGGAAAGCGCATCGATGCCTGAGCGGGATAGGAACGCTCAGGCCGACAGCGGCAATGGGGCGAGCGACGCCGACATCAGCCCGGCCGGACGGGTGGGGCTGCTCGACGTGGCTTTCTCCCGGATCAATTACGGTTTTGGGGCGATGGTCATCGTCGGTCTGCCCTTCACCGCCTGGTATGCCTATCTCGGCCACGATCCGCTCGGGCTCGTGCTGTGGGTGGCGTGGTACGGCATGGGCAAGCTGGTGGTCAGTCGGATGTATCGGCAATACCGGCGCGAGCGCACCGCAGGCGAGCACGAAGCCTGCCTGCGCCGTTGGTTGCCCCGGGTGCAGGGGATGGCGCTGGTCTGCGGTGCCAGCCTGACCATCCCGCCGCTCTTGACCGCCCATCACGCGAGCTTCGAATTTCAATTGCTTTACCTCATGACGGTCGCCGCCATCGTCGCCGGCAACCCTCAGCATTCGTCGCCGGTGCTGTCGGTCTTCCGCTGCTTCTTTGTGCCGGGCTGGGGCGGGGTGACGGTGCTCGTGCCCTACAGTTTTCCGGATCACTGGTATTTCGTCCTGCCGCTGACGCTGCTCCATCTTCAAAGAATGCTTCAGCACTCGGCCAGTTCGCATGCCTTCTTCGTGCAGAACATCGTGCTGCAGGAGGAGCGGGCCCGTCTGGCGGAAGACTACCGGCACGCCAAGGAGCAAGCCGAAAAGGCGTTGTACGACAAGAATCTGTTCCTGACCACGGCCAGCCACGACCTGCGTCAGCCGGTGCACGCCATGGGTTTCCTGGTCGAGTCGATCTCCCGCAACAACCGCGACCCGGCGCTCGACAATGCCTTGGCCGACCTGCGCCAAAGCGTGCGTTCGGCCACCCAGATGTTCAATGCCTTGCTCGATCTGTCGAGGATCGAGAGCGGTCGTGTGCGGATCACGACCGAAGCCGTGGACCTCGCCGAAGTCGTGGGCAACGTGGCGACCATCTTTCGCGAGGAAGCGCGCAACCGCGGACTGGCGTTGCGCGTCCATCTGCCGGCGGGGGAATCCGTCGCCTTGGCCGACGCGACCCTGCTGCGCCAGTCGCTCGGCAATCTGCTCCATAACGCCCTGCGCTATACGCGGACGGGCGGCATCCTGCTGGCCCTTCGCCGGCGGAGCGGCGGCTGGCGATGCGAGGTGTGGGATACCGGCATCGGTATCGCGACGAACGACGGCGCCGACATCTTTTCGCCGTTTTTCCGCAACGAGCACGCCTGGACGATAGACAGTGCCGGGCATGGCCTGGGGCTGGCGGTCGTCGCCCGATGCTGTTCGCTGATGGGCGCCGAATACGGATTCCGCTCGCGCGAAGCCCGCGGCTCGTGCTTCTGGATTCAGCTGGCACCGGCCCCGGCGCAATCCGCTGTGCCCGGCGCGCCGCATGAGCCCGTCCGGGCGCAGGCGCTGCCGCGCTGGTCGGGGAGCTGTCTGGTGGTCGATGACGATCCGCTGGTTTGCAGCGCCTGGGAGACCTTGATGCAATCCTGGGGTTTGCAGGTGGCCTGCGTCGAATCGGGCGAGCAGGCCTTTCGCCTGCTCGACGACGGTTTCAGGCCAAACGCCCTATTCTGCGACCAGCGGCTGCGCTCGGGGGAAAGCGGTTTCGAACTGCTGAGCGCGCTGCTCGAACGCCTGCCCGAAGCGAGCGGCGCCATGATCAGTGGCGAACAGGATTCCCCCGAACTGCTGGCAGCCGAAGAGCAAGGCTATCTCGTGCTGCGCAAACCGGTGGAGCCGCTGGAGCTCCAGGCGGTGCTCGGTCACTGGCTGGCCTCAGCCTAGACGGGCCGGCGTACAAGCCCCCGTCGGCGATTCAAGTCGGGAAGGGTGTCATCGCGAAGATTGCGGCCGCAGGAATCGCTCTTCGCGTGCAAGCCGGCGGCGGACGCATTCGACGACCGCGCCCGCCGCTCCAGCCTATCTCACCGGGCCAACCACGCTCTCCATCCGCCGTAGTGGGTGATGTCCTCCGCCCCGGCCAATCCGCCGCTTTCGCACACGAAGCCGCACACCAGACTGCCGTCCTCCAGTGCAACTTTGCCGATGCCCAGGGGCGCCGGAATGCCGGCGACGAAACTGCCGAAATGGCGGACCGGTAGCTCCCAGATCTCCATCTCCACGGCGGCGCCGCCCTCGGCGACGCGGACCATGCCGGGCCGCTGGGGAGGACCGCCGGCCAGCGCGTAGAAGCGGTACTCCGGTGCCGAGCGCACGGCCCGCAGCAAGCGGCCGCCGCGCTGGGTCAGCTGCCCGTTGAGGGGCAGGCCGGAGAGATGCGCGCCACACACGGCCACCTGCACCATGCCGTCGGCGCCGGCCAGCGTCGGAAAATCCCGAGCCGGGAACGGCTGGCCGGTGGCGCCGAGGGGCAGGCCGGTGTCGGCCTGCCAGCGGGCGGCCAGTTCGAGCAGCGGCAGATCCTGGTGGGCCGGGGCAAACAGGGTCACGCCAAAGGGCAGGCCGTCGGGGCGGAAGGCGGCCGGCACCGCCACCGCGGCGTAATCCAGCAGGTTCATGAAGTTGGTGTAATAGCCGAGGTCCGTGTTGAGGCGGATCGGGTCGGCCTCCACCGCGGCGATGGTGGGGTGCCGGCCGGCGGTGGGGGTGAGGATCAGGTCGACGTCCTGCCACACGGTGTCGCAGCGGCGCTTAAGGGCGCGCAGGCGATACTGGGCGTCGAAGGCTTCGACCGCGGTGGCCTTCGCGCCGCCCAGGGTGATCTCCCGGGTGACCGGGAAGACCGATTCCGGCTGGCGTTCGATGAAGGCCTGGATGGCGTGGTAGCGCTCGGCCACCCAGGGGCCGCCATAGAGCAGGCGGGCGGTTTCGAGGAAGGGCTCGAAATCCAGTTCCACCGCGACGCCGCCCAGGCCTTCCAGTCGGGCGACCGCATCGGCGAAGAGCGCCGGGTTGTGTTCGTCTCCGAAAAAGGCCCGTTGATCCGCACGGGGAATGCCTAAGCGGAAGGGCTGACCGGCCGGGAAGCGCCGGCCGTGGGGCTCCGCCGGGCGACTGTAGGGGTCGGCCTCGTCGAAGCTCCGGACGATGCCGAACACGCTGGCCGCGTCGGCGGCGGTGAGGGCGAAGATCGAGATCGTGTCCAGGGTCCGGCAGGCGGGCACCAGCCCGGTGGACGACAGCAGGCCGCAGGTCGGCTTGAGTCCGATCAGGTTGTTGAAGGCCGCCGGCACCCGGCCGGAGCCGGCGGTGTCGGTGCCCAGGGAAAAGCTCACCTGACCGGCGGCCACCGCGACCGCCGAACCCGAGCTGGAACCGCCGGAGATATAGGCCGGATCGAAGGCGTTGCGGCAGGCGCCGTAGGGGCTGCGGGTGCCGTTGAGGCCGGTGGCGAACTGGTCCAGGTTGGTCTTGCCGAGGGGAATCGCGCCGGCCGCGACGAGGCGCGCGACCACCGCCGCGTCGGCCGCGGGAGTGTAGGCGAAGTCCGGGCAGCCGGCGGTGGTCGGCAGGCCGGCCTGATCGATGTTGTCCTTCACCGCGAAGGGCACGCCGTACAGCGGCAGGCTGGCCGGGTCCTGTTCGTCCAGCGCGCGGGCGCGGGCCAGCAGCTCGGCCTCGGGCAGCAGGCTGATCCAGGCGTGGTGGGTGTCGGCGGCGGCCTCAGCGTGGAGGTGGGCGAACAGGGTGCTGGGCTTGAGACCGGCGCGGTAGGCGGCGGCCAGGGTGGCGAGGTCTAGGCGGGTGGGCAGCATGGGCATCTCTCCGGGATCAGTGGGTGGCGGCGCGCAGGATCAGCAGATCCTGACCGGCGGCGACGGGGCTGGCTTCGCGGCACAGCAGCTGCAGCACCTCGCCGTCGGCGGGGGCGGTCACGGTGAATTCCATCTTCATGGATTCGACGACCGCCAGCGGGTCGCCGGCCTTCACGTGCTGGCCGGGTTCGACCAGCAGCTTCCAGATGTTGCCGGGAACGTAGCTGGCCACCAGTTGGGCGCCTTCCGGCAGATCCAGCTCGGAATCGGCCGCCGCCGCGGCGATGTCGGCCTCGCTGATGTATTCGGCCTGACCGGCGGCCTTCCAGCGCTCGCGCTCGGCTTCGAAGGCGGCCTGCTGACGGGCCTTGAAGGCGCCGATGGAGGCGGCGTTGTCGGCCAGAAAGCGCCGGTAGTCGGCGAGGCGGAACACGCCGTCCTCGATGCGCAGGCGGGCGCGGCCGGCGGCGAAATCCTTGCGCAGCTGCAGCAGTTCCTCCTCGCCCACCGGCACGAAGCGGACCTGATCGAAGAAGCGCAGCAGCCAGGGCTTGTCGAACTGTTCGGTGCCGCGGGCGCCGTGGTTCCAGCGGTTCCACATCTGCACCGTGCGGCCGACGAACTGGTAGCCGCCGGGGCCTTCCATGCCGTACACGCACATGTAGGCGCCGCCGATACCGACCGCGTTCTCGGGCGTCCAGGTGCGGGCCGGGTTGTACTTGGTGGTGACGAGGCGGTGGCGCGGGTCCATCGGCGTGGCCACCGGCGCGCCGAGGTAGACGTCGCCGAGGCCCAGCACCAGATAGCTGGCGTCGAAGACGGTGCGATACACCTCGTCGATGGAGTCCAGCCCGTTGATGCGGCGGATGAACTCGATGTTGGACGGGCACCAGGGGGCGTCCTTGCGCACCGACTGCATGTACTTCTCGATGGCCAGCTTGGTGGCCGGGTCGTCCCACGACAGCGGCAGATACACCGTGCGGCTCGGCACCTCCATGTCGTCGATGGCGGGCAGCGCGTCTTCGGCGGCCTGCAGCGCGGCGAGCAGCGCGGCGCGGTCGGTGCGGCGGGCGTCGAAATGGACCTGCAGGGAGCGGATGCCGGGGGTCAGGTCGACGATGCCCGGCTGGGGATGGGCCTTCAGCCAGTCCATCAGCGCATGCACGCGGAAGCGCAGCTCCAGGTCCAGCACCAGCGGGCCGTACTCGATCAGCAGGTAGGCGTCGCCGGCCTGACGATAGATCACCCGGGGGCGCTCGCCGACGGCCGGCAGCGCGGCCAGCACCGGCGTGGTGACGGTGTCCGGCTCGGCGATCACCGGCAGCGCGAGGGGCGCGTCGGCTTGGGCCAGCGCCGTGTCGGCGGCGATCAGGCGGCGGGCCGCGGTGGCGGCGCTCACCGGCACGAAGCGCAGGGTGTCGCCGGGGCGCAGCTGGCCGAGCTTCCACAGATCGGCCTGGATCACCACCGCCGGGCACACGAAGCCGCCCAGGCTGGGGCCGTCCGGGCCGAGGATCACCGGCATGTCGCCGGTGAAGTCGATGGCGCCGATGGCGTAGGCGTTGTCGTGGATGTTGGACGGATGCAGGCCGGCCTCGCCGCCGTCGGTCCGCGCCCACTGGGGCTTGGGGCCGATCAGGCG
>CALMXT010000139.1 GCA_937871125.1 uncultured Zoogloea sp.
TCTTGCGGGTGATGGTGTTGCGGCCGATTCCGAGCAGCTGAGCCGCCTCGATGCGCCGCCCGCCGGTGGCCATCAGGGCGCGGCGAATCAGGATCCGCTCGAAATCCCGGTTCAGCATGTCGAAAACCTCGCCCGGATGCTGCGCCAGCACCCGGTCGGTCTCGGCCATCAGAGCGTCACCCCAGTTGGCGGGGTGCTCGCGGGTCGGTTGATCCTTGAGTTCGGGCGGCAGGTCGGCGACCTCGACGGTCTGTCCCGGCGCCATGACGGTGAGCCAATGACAGAGATTTTCAAGCTGGCGCACGTTGCCGGGAAAATCGAGACTCTGCAGGTATTTCAGCGTCGCATCGGAAAGCCGCTTGGCCTCGACGCCCAGTTCCTGCGCCGACAGGGAGATGAAATGCCTGGCCAGCGGCGGGATGTCCTCGCGACGCTCGCGAAGCGGCGGCAGACGCAGGCGGATGACGTTGAGGCGGTGGAACAGGTCTTCGCGGAACAGGCCCTGGCGCACCCGCTCTTCCATGTTCTGGTGGGTGGCCGCGATCACTCGCACGTTGGCCTTGATCGGCTGATGCCCGCCAACCCGATAGAAATTGTTGTCGGAAAGCACGCGCAGCAAACGGGTCTGCAGCTCGGCCGGCATATCGCCGATTTCATCGAGGAACAGGGTGCCGCCCTCGGCCTGCTCGAAGCGGCCACGGCGCATCGTCTGGGCGCCGGTGAAGGCGCCGCGTTCGTGGCCGAAGAGTTCCGACTCGAGCAGATCGCGCGGAATCGCCGCGGTATTGATGGCGATGAAAGGCGCGTCGCGGCGCGGGCTGTGGCGATGCAGGGCACGGGCCACGAGCTCCTTGCCGGAGCCGGATTCACCGTTGATGAGCACCGTGGCGTGGGACTGGGACAGCCGTCCGATGGCGCGGAAGACTTCCTGCATGGCCGGCGCCTGACCGAGGATCTCGGGCACCGAGCTGAGCTCTTCCACGGCACCGACCTGGTGCGAACTCTCCTCGATGGCGCGCCGCACCAACTCGACGGCCTGATCCACGTCGAAGGGCTTGGGCAGATATTCGAAGGCACCGCCCTGGAAGGCGGACACCGCACTGTCCAGATCGGAGAAGGCGGTCATGATGATGACCGGAATCTGAGGGAAGCGCGCCTTGACCTTGGAAAGCAGGGACAACCCCGACTCGCCGGGCATGCGAATGTCCGACACGAGCACCCGCGGCGGCTGATTGGTGCCCTCCAGCGCCGCCAGCACCTCGGCTGCGGTACCAAAGCTCTTGTAAGGAATATCTTCCCGCGCCAGAGCCTTTTCGAGCACCCAGCGGATCGAGCGATCATCGTCAACTATCCAGACTGAATTCATGTCATTCACACTTGCAAGAGTGAAACCGGGAAAAATTTGCCGCGGGACTTGTCCCGTAATCGGCGCACCGAAACGATGCAGTTCGTTGTAGTACATCAGGCGTCGCTATCCCTAGCAATCGGAAGGTACACCGTGAAACAGGTTCGGCCGGGTCGCGAATCGACGTCGATAGCACCGTGGTGCTGCTCGATGAAACTCTGCGCCAGCGACAGGCCGAGGCCACTACCGTTTTCACGGCCGGAAACCAGCGGGTAAAAGATCTTGTCACGGATGTTGTCCGGTATCCCCGGTCCGTTGTCGATCACCTGCAACTCCAGCGCCAGCTTGAAACGGCGCTTGGCCAGCGTGATTTGCCGCGCGGCCCGCGTGCGCAGCACGATTTCGCCGTGCCCGTGCAACGCCTGGGCGGCATTGCGGACGATATTGAGAATCGCCTGGATGAGCTGTTCCCGATCTCCGGTGACATAAGGCAGGCTGGTATCGTAATCGCGGCAAACCTCGACGGACGGAAACTCGGCGAGGATCAAGCGGCGCACCCGTTCGAGGACATCGTGCAGATTGAGCTGGGTGGGCTGCATCATCCGGTGGGACGTCAGCAGCCGGTTCATCAGCTCCTGCAAGCGGTCCGACTCGGCGATGATGACCTGGGTATATTCCCGCAACTGCGGATCGTCGAGCTCGCGCTCCAGCAACTGGGCCGAGCCACGGATGCCACCGAGCGGATTCTTTATTTCATGCGCCAGGTTGCGGATCAGTTCGCGATTGGCCTGCTGCTGGTGCGCCAGCTGTTCTTCGCGCGCCACTTTCAGGTGCGCGTCCATCGGCCGGAATTCCAGCAGCAAGCGCGCCTCGCCGCACTCGACCGGCGTCACCGTGCAATCCAGATGCAACGGCTCCAGAGCGGGGCGCACCACCGTGAGATTGTGGCCCGTATAGCTCCAGTTGTCGCGAAGCACGTTATTGAGGGCCGCGCCAAGTCCCGACGGTTCGCCGAGCAGACGGCGCAAGGCAAGGCCGACGATCTTCCGACTGCTTGCCGCAAACAGGTTTTCCGCGCTGGGATTGAGATAGCGGACGATCAACTGGTCATCCACCAACACCACTGCGGACGACAGCAGTTCAAGGCCGGCAAAGGCGGAAGGCGTGGTTTCGGGCTGGTCGTTTTGCATATGGATGGCCAATGCAAGAAGCAGACCAAGTCCACCCGAAAACCCGCTTCGGGCAAACGACTACCCGAAAACTAACGCAGATTGCCGATTTCGCGCCGGAGCGCTTCGATGTTGCGCTCGTGAAGCTGGACCTTTTCCCGGCTGGACTGAAGCCGATCCCCGCCACCCGATGCATTTCCGTAGCGAGCCAACTGCTGTTCTTCGAGCTCCCGGCGAGCGATATCCAGCCCCTTCTGCTCGGCGCTCAGCTCGTCTTCGAGAATCCGCCGACGATCCCCGTCGCGCGCCTTTTGAGTGCCCGAATCGACGCGAGGGAAGCCCGCGCCACCAGAAGACGCACCGCTTTGGTGCGGCGGCACCGCGACCGGGCGCCCACCCCCCGAAATCGACGACACAGCCTGATCCCGCGACAAGGTGGTACAGCCTCGCGCGGACGTCTTGCTGTTGGTGTAGGTAACGTGGCCGGCCTCGTCGACGCATTTGTAGACGTCCGCCTGCGCCAGCGGAGCGCTCGACAGGACGACCAGCAACAGGGGAATTCGTGGATTCATGGTCCGCACGGAACAGGCAATAGCCCGCTTAGTTTAGAGGCGGTGCCCAATGATTACAAACACCGACAATATCGTTTACAAAACAAAAGGACGGGCCGAAGCCCGTCCTTGAATAACGCACATGCCGGCCAGCAAGCTGACCGGCATCGATCGCAAGATCAGATGGCGTAGTACATCTCGAATTCAACCGGATGCACTTCAACGCGCAGACGGTTAACTTCTTCTTGCTTGAGGGCAATGAAGGAGTCGATGAAGTCGCTGCTGAACACACCGCCACGGGTCAGGAACTCGCGGTCCTTGTCGAGGGCTTCCAGAGCCTGCTCGAGGCTGGAGCAGACGGTCGGGATGAGCGCGTCTTCTTCCGGCGGCAGGTCGTAGAGGTTCTTGTCGGCGGGGTCGCCCGGGTGGATCTTGTTCTGGATGCCGTCGAGGCCAGCCATCATCAGCGCGGCGAAGCACAGGTAGGGGTTTGCACCCGGATCCGGGAAGCGGGTTTCGATACGACGGGCCTTTTCGCTATTCACGAACGGAATGCGGATCGAAGCCGAACGGTTCTTCGCGGAGTAGGCCAGCTTCACGGGCGCTTCGTAGTGCGGCACGAGGCGCTTGTAGGAGTTGGTCAGCGGGTTGGTGATGGCGTTCAGCGCACGGGCGTGCTTGATGATGCCGCCGATGTAGTACAGGGCGGTTTCGGACAGACCGGCGTAGCCGTTGCCGGCGAACAGGTTCTTGCCGTCCTTCCAGATGGACTGGTGCACGTGCATGCCGGAACCGTTGTCGCCAACGATGGGCTTCGGCATGAAGGTGGCCGTCTTGCCGTACTGATGGGCGACGTTCTGGACGATGTACTTGGTGATCTGGGTCTGGTCGGCACGACGCACCAGGGTGTCGAACTTG
Organism: uncultured Zoogloea sp.; assembly: GCA_937871125.1. Taxonomy (GTDB): domain Bacteria; phylum Pseudomonadota; class Gammaproteobacteria; order Burkholderiales; family Rhodocyclaceae; genus Zoogloea. The sequence goes on from CALMXT010000139.1 coordinate 3,984, forward strand.
GTGCCGATTTCGTTCTGACCGGCGGTCGCCACTTCGTGGTGATGCACTTCGACGGGCACGCCGCAGGCTTCGAGAGCCAGACACATGGCGGCACGCATGTCATTGAAGGAGTCGACCGGGGGAACCGGGAAGTAGCCGCCCTTCACTGCGGGACGGTAACCGGTGTTGCCACCCTCGAACTTCTGGTCGGACGACCATGCGGCTTCTTCGGAGAAGATCTTGTGGTAGGCGCCGGACATGCCGACCTTCCACTCGACGGAGTCGAAAATGAAGAATTCGGGTTCCGGACCAAAGTAGGCGGTGTCGCCGATACCGGAGGACTTCAGGTAGGCCTCGGCACGGTTGGCGATGGAGCGGGGATCGCGGTCGTAACCCTTGCCGTCGGCGGGGTCGATCACGTCACAGCTCAGGACCAGGGTGGTTTCGTCGAAGAACGGGTCGATGTAGGCGGTGGCAGGGTCCGGCATCAGCAGCATGTCGGAAGCTTGGATGCCCTTCCAGCCGGCAATCGAAGAGCCGTCGAAGGCATGGCCGCTTTCAAACTTGTCTTCGTCGAAAGCACTGACCGGGACGCCAACGTGCTGCTCCTTACCCTTGGTGTCGGTAAAACGGAAGTCGATGAACTTGACTTCGTTTTCCTGGACGATCTTCATGACGTCTTGCGGGGTCATATAACTCACTCCTAACGGGTTGACGCTGCTGCGCAGTGGAAAAAGATTCGAAATTAAGACAATTCATTCGTCAGTGCTAGCAAGCAGAAAGCATGCCACACAACAGAACAAAAACAGTTCATTGTGCCACAAGGCACTAAGGCGGCGGGCCCTCGAATCCAGCGCACCGTCATGGTGCAAACAACAACAAAAGGCACCATTACGGTGCAATTCGGCACAATAAGGCGATGCGCGCCCAATAAGGAGACGCGGCAACGTGGGCTCGGACCCGCTCCTGCAGGCTTTCGAGCCGATCGGCATCCGCGCACCAGTCGAATGGCAGGCAAACCTCCGCCTCGACACGATCTCCGACGTAGTGCAAGACCGCCGGCGCCGCCTGCGGGATTTCGCCGAGAATGCCGTCGAGCTCGGTCACCAGCGCAGCCCGCCCCGGAAGGGTGCGCCCGGTCGCCACGACCTGATCCTCCTCCGTGTCCACATGGACCAGCACATCGAGCACATCGGGGTGATGGGTGCGGACCCGGCTGCGGGCCAGCTCGGCGATACGATGCCCTTCCGAGACGCTGATCCGGGCATCGACACGCACATGGGCGTCCACAAGCACCCGATGGGCCATGCGGCGAGTGCGCAACTCATGCACATCGATGACGCCGCAAGTGCCGGTGACGGTTTCGCGGATTTTCGCCACTTCGTCGGGATCGACTCCGGTGTCGATCAATTCGCGCAGCGCCTCGTAGGCCAGCATCGCGCCCATCCGCAGGATCATGAAGCCGACCAGCGCCGCCCCCAGCGGCTCGAGGAAGCGGTAACCGAGCAGGCTGCCGCCGATGCCAACCGCAACGACCAGCGAGGACGCGGCGTCGGCCCGCGCATGCCAGGCATTGGCGACCAGCATCGGCGAGCGCAGGCGCTGGGCAACGGCAAGCATGTAGCGGAACAGGCCTTCCTTTCCGGCAAGGGTCACCAGCGCCATCCACAATGCCGCAGGATGCAGCGCCGGCAGCGCATCGAGGCTTTGCAGGCGGGCCGCGGCGGTGAGCAAGAAACCGGCACCGACGCCGGCCAGGATCAGACCGAGCACCAGCGACGCGGCCGTCTCGTAACGGCCATGACCGTAAGGATGACGTTCGTCGGCAGGATTGGCGCCGCGACGGCTGGCAAACATCACCATGAAATCGCCAACGAGATCGGACAAGGTGTGCATGCCGTCGGCCACCAGACTCTGGGCATGGGAGAACAGGCCGACCGCGATCTGCAACACGGTCAACACAATATTGACGACCACGCTGATCCAGGTGGCGCGCTGGGCTTCGAGGGCGCGGCCGGCGTCCAGAGAGGCCTCGGCGCCGGCGGCGGAGGATGCTTCGAAAGACATGTCTTGCAGGCCTGAAGGGCGGCGGTATACTCGCAGTCCGCCATTCTAGCCGGATGTCCGCCATGGGAAAATTAAGCGAAACCCTTGCCCTCGCACAGGAACGCGCTCGGGGTTTGAATCTGCCCTACGCCGGCACCCTGACGCCCCGCGAAGCATGGGAACTCCTGCAACTCGCACCCGGCGCCAAACTCGTCGATGTGCGCACCCGTGCCGAATGGGACTGGGTCGGCCGCGTGCCGGGCGCCGTCGAAATCGAATGGATGCTCTACCCGGGCAATGAACCCAACGTCCACTTCCTGGCTCAGTTCACGCGTCAGGTCGATCCCGAAGCGCTGGTGATGTTCCTGTGCCGCAGCGGTGCCCGCTCCAATTCGGCAGCCAGTCTGGCCGCCGCATCGGGTTACACCAACGCCTACAATATCCTGGAAGGCTTCGAAGGCGACAAGGACGCCAACGGACACCGCAACACGGTCGGCGGCTGGCGTCATGCCAACCTGCCCTGGACCCAAGGCTGAACCACCAAGGACACCTCCACCGATGCAAGCCGTTCCCATCAGTTTCGACCGCTTCAATGCCCTCGCCGACGCCGACGCCCATGAGCGCATCCGCGCCGCCCGCGCCCGCCTCGGCGACAAGGCCGTGCTGCTGTGCC
>CALMXT010000140.1 GCA_937871125.1 uncultured Zoogloea sp.
TGGAGTCGCGGATCACCTGGGCGATCTTCATCAGCGGAATGCCATAGGCGCGCAGCTTCACCGGATCGACAGTGACCTGGTAGGTCTGCACAAAGCCGCCTATCGAAGCGACTTCGGCGACGCCGTGGGCCTTGGCAAGCTGGTAGCGCACATACCAATCCTGGATCGTGCGCAGTTCGGCGAGGGTCTTGTCCTTGGCCAACAGCGCGTACTGGTACACCCAGCCGACACCGGTCGCATCCGGCCCGATCTGCGGCGTGATGCCCTTGGGCATGCGCCCTGAGGCAAAGTTGAGGTATTCCAGCACCCGCGAGCGGGCCCAGTAGATGTCGGTGCCATCCTCGAAAATGATGTAAACAAAGGAAGCGCCGAAGAACGAAAAGCCGCGCACCACCTTCGACTTGGGCACCGACAGCATGGCCGTGGTGAGCGGATAGGTGACCTGGTCCTCGACCACCTGCGGCGCCTGGCCGGGGTATTCGGTGTAGACGATGACCTGCACGTCGGACAGATCGGGCAGCGCGTCGATGGGGGTGCGCAGCACCGCAAAGACGCCGGCGGCGAGAATGAAAAGCGTGGCGAGCAGAACCAGGAAGCGGTTCCGGCCCGACCAGTCGATGATTTTGGCCAGCATGATGGATCCTGTGTCAGTGGCCTGCGTGAGGATTGGCAGCCGGCGCCGACGTGGCTGCTTTGCCGGCGGGGGCCGCCGAGGTGATCACCCATTCGCCGGGCTGGCGCTCGACGAACTCGACCTCCACCTTGAGGCCCGGCTTCAAGGCCTGCAGCAGTGACGGATTGGTCACCTTGAACTCCATGGTCATCGCCGGCCACTTGAGGCTGGCGACAGGGCCGTGATTCAGGCTGACCGTCCCGTCCTTGGCATCGACACTGTCCACCGTCCCTTCGGCCCGGTGTCCAGCCGCCTGGGGCGCCGGCGCAGGCTTCTCGCTGTCCTTGCCGGGCTTCGGTGCGCCGCCATGGCCCGAATGCCCAAAGCCGCCGACCGCTGCTTTCAGGTTGCTTTCCGCATCGATCAGGAAGTTGGCGGCAACGACGACCTTTTCGCCGGCCTTAACGCCATCCATCACTTCGATATGGTTCTCGCTACGCCCACCCAGCTTCACGTCCCGCGGCTCGAAGCGCCCTTCGCCGTGCGCGATGAGGACGATCTGGCGGGTGCCGCTGTCGATGACAGCCGAATTCGGCACGGTCACGACCTGTCCCTTGCCTCCTACCGGCACCTCTACCTGCGCAAACATCGCGGGCTTCAGGAGCTGGCCGGGATTGGCCAGTTCAACCCGAACCGGCACCGTCCGCGTTTCGGGATTGAGGGTCGGGTAAACATAGGTCACGCGGCCCTCGAAGACCTTGTCCGGGTAGGCATTGATGCGCACCTTCGCCATGGCACCCGTACGCACCTGAGCGATGTCCTGTTCGAACACGTCGGCGACAACCCACACCGACGACAGGTCGGCCACCTGATACAGGGTGTCGCCCGGCATGAAGCGCATCCCCTGTAGCGCTTTCTTTTCAGTGATGACGCCAGAAACCGGGGAACGGAAGGTCAGCGTGCGCTTGGATGCACCGGATTTTGCCAGCGAACGGATCTGCTCCTCCGAGATGTCCCAGTTCCTGAGGCGCAGCAAACTCGATTCGGCCAGTTGCTGCATGCCGCTCCGGGCTTCGCTGCCAGCATCTTTCAAGGCTTCGACGCCTTGGGCGGCGATGGTGTATTCGCGCTGAGCGGAGACCAGTTCCGGGCTGTACACCTCGAACAGCGGCTGGCCCTTGGCGACCGGCTGGCCGGTGACGTTCACGTGCAGGCGCTCCACGTAACCCTCGAACTTCGGGGAGATGGCAAAGCTGCGCCGCTCATCGATCTCGATGCGGCCGGCGGCGCGCACCTGCTTGTCGAAGGCACGCAGTTCCGCTGCCTCGGTACGCACGCCGAGCTTTTGCACTTTCTCGGTACTGATCTTGATCGAGTTGGCTGCTGCGGGCTCATCGTCCGCCTCGCCCTCGTAGACCGGGACATAATCCATCCCCATCGGATCTTTCTTCGGCGTCGGCGAAGTGTCCGGCAGCCCCATCGGGTTGCGGTAGTAGAGGAGCTTTCGCTCCTTTTTCATGCCTTCAACAGGTGCCGTCGCAACCGCCACAGAGGGCTCCGAGTGGTTGGTCACTGGCTGCTGGCCCAGCCAGTAGCCACCACCGGCAGCCAGGGCGATCGAGAGGCCGATCGCAATACCTGCGCCTGTTTTCATAGATCTTCTCCGAGGATTC
>CALMXT010000141.1 GCA_937871125.1 uncultured Zoogloea sp.
AATCCAACGTGCGCGACCGCGACCTCGTCGGCTTCGTCGAGGAAGCCCGCGCCGCCGTTGCCGCCAAGGTGCCCCTGCCGGCCGGCTACCGGATCGCCTGGGGCGGCCAGTTCGAAAACCAGCAGCGTGCCGCCGCCCGCTTGGGGGTGGTGGTGCCGATCGCCCTCGGGCTGATCTTCGTGCTGCTCTTCTCCACCTTCGGCTCGGTGCGCCAGGCGCTGCTGGTGCTGGCCATGGTGCCCTTCGCGATGGTCGGCGGCGTGTTCGCGCTGGCCGTCTCGGGCGAATACCTGTCGGTGCCGGCCTCGGTCGGCTTCATCGCGCTGCTCGGCATCGCGGTGCTCAACGGGGTGGTGATGGTCAGCTATTTCAACCAGCTTCACGCCCGCGGCATGCCCATCGGCGAAGTCGTCGTCGAAGGCGCCAAACGCCGCCTGCGCCCGGTGCTGATGACCGCCAACATCGCCGCCCTCGGCCTCGTCCCGCTGCTTTTTGCCACCGGCCCCGGCTCGGAAGTGCAGCGCCCGCTGGCCATCGTCGTGATCGGCGGACTCTTCAGCGCCACCACCCTCACCCTCTTGCTGCTGCCGCTGCTTTACCGCCGCTTCGGCATCGCTCCCGCCGCCCCTGCCGCCCCTGCCGCTCCCAAGGCCATCGCCCCATGACGCCCGACTCCCCCTGCTGCGCCCTGTCCGATGTCGTCCTGACCCTCGTCATGCCCGTCGACGTGGAAGACGCGCTGATCGAAACCCTGCTCGACAACCCCCAACTCGCCCCCGGCTTCACCAGCCAGAAAGTGGAAGGCCAAGGTCAGCGGGTCACCTTCATCGGCACCTCCGAACATGTGCGCGGGCGTGCCGCCTGCTGCCGGGTGCAACTGGTCGTGCCGCTCACCGACGCCCACACCCTGCTCGACATCCTCAAAGGCAAGTTCTCCACCAACCGGGTGTTCTACTGGATGGTTCCGGCGCTCGCCAGCGGGAGGCTCGCATGAAGCGCCGCGTCCTTGCCCTGCTCCTCGCCGCCCTGCCCCTCTGCGGTTTGGCCGCGGAACATACCGACGCCGCCACCAACGCGCCCGACCTTCCCGACCGGGCCCAGGTGCTCGACGCCCTGCGCAGCAGCCCGACGGTGCGTGCGGCCGGCGCCCAGATCGAAGCCGAAGAAGCCCGCGCCCGCCGCCTCGACGCCGGCCCCCACGAATGGACCGTGCGCCTCACCGACCAGCAGCGCCGCGTGCGCACCGCCCCGGACGCCCGCTACAACGAATGGAACGTCGCCGTCGAACGCGCCCTGCGCCTGCCCGGCAAAGGTCGGCTCGACCGCCAGCTCGGCGCCGCCGGCATCGCCAGCGCCAAGATCGGCCGCGGCGACGCCCTCCACGAAGCCAGCCGCGGGCTGCTCGCTGGCTGGTTCGACTGGCTGCGCGAGGAAGCCGGCGCCGACCAATGGCGCCGCCAGCGCGACATCCTTGCCCGTCAGGCAAAGGTCGTGCAGCGCCGCGTCGAACTCGGCGACGCCCCGCGCCTCGAACGCCTGCAGGCCGACGCCGCCCTCGCCCAGGCCGAAGCCCAGCTGGCCCAGACCCTTGGCCGCGCCCAGGTGGCCGCCGAAGCCCTGCGCCGCCTCTACCCTGCCCTGACGCTGCCGGCCGCCGTGCCCGAAACCGCGCCGGTGGCCGTGGATGGCGACGGCGCCGCGTGGATCGCCGCGATCATGGAACACAACCACGAACTCGGGGTGGCCCGCGCCGAAAGCGCCCGCGCCCGCATCGGCGCCAACCGCGCCGACGCCGAACGCCGCCCCGACCCCAGCGTCGGCGCCCACATGGCCCGCGACCGGGACGGCGAGGAGCGCATCGTCGGCCTCAGCCTCAGCATTCCGCTCGCCGGCGCCGGCCGGCGTGCCGATGCCGACACGGCGGTCGCGCTGGCCGAAGCCAGCTCATGGCGCGAAGCGGGCGTGCTCCGCCGGGTCGAAGCCGAAGCCGCCGCCCTGCACCGCCGCACCCGCGCCGCCCACGCCGGCTGGCAAAGCCAGCAGGCCGCCGCCGACGCCCTCGGACGCAGCGCCGATCTCACCGAACGCGCCTGGCAACTGGGCGAAGGCACGCTTGCCGAAACCCTCAACGCCCGCCGCCTCGCCCACGAAGCCCGCCTCGCCGCCCGCCTCGCCGGCCTCGACGCCGCCGAAGCCCGCTACCGCCTGCTCCTCGACGCTCACCGCCTGTGGCCGCTGGACATGGACGACGATGAGCACGGCGAACACGATCACCCCTGAGCGCCGCGCCCCGGCGAGTGCAGCCCGATGCGGTTGCCCTCGCTGTCGGCAAACATGGCGATGAAGCCGATCTCGGGGCTCAGCTCGGTTTTCGGCATCAGCACCGTGCCGCCCGCCGCCACCGCCCGCGCCAAGGGCACCGCCAGATCCGTGCCGCCGTCCAGATAGATCACCACGCCGTGATCTCCCGGCCTGGCGTCGGGGCACGCCAGCAGCGCACCGCCGGTGGCCGGCTCGGCGTAGGGAAAGAGCGCCATCCGCATCGGGCCCATGTCCTCCCGCTGCATGTCGATGGCAAAGGTCGCCTCATAGAAGCGCTGGGCACGCTCCAGATCGGCGACAGGGATTTCGAACCAGTTGATCGGCTTGTTCATGATGTGCTCCGTGATGCGGGTTGATTGGAGCGCCGATTCTGGCGCCCCCATCCTGACAGCCTTCCGTCAGGAGCCACGCCGCCACGTCCGGTCTGCCGCGCTATCCTGACAGCCTTGTGTCAGGAGCCCCCATGCGCCGAGCCGACCGCCTGTTCCAGATCGTCCTTCTCCTCGACCGCGGTCGGGCCGTCACCGCCCGCGAGCTGGGCGACGCGCTGCAGGTGTCCGAACGCACCATCTACCGCGACATCGCCGATCTCTCCCGCGCCGGCGTCCCGATCAGCGGCGAAGCCGGCGTCGGCTACCTGATGCGCCCCGGCTACCGCCTGCCGCCGCTGATGTTCGACCCGGAAGAACTCGCAGCCCTCGCGCTGGGCAGCCGGATGGTCCGCAGTTGGGCCGACCCGGCCCTGGGACGCGCCGCCGAGCGCGCACTGTTGCGCATCGAGTCGGTGCTCCCCAAGGCCTTACGCCACGATCCGGCCCGCGATGCGCTGCTCGTGCCCGGCTTTCACGTTCCCGACACGCTGCGCGCCCCGATGAGCGGACTGCGCGAAGCCATCGCCGCCCACCGCAAGCTGCGCATTGCCTACGTCCGCGCCGACGGCACCGCCAGCGAACGCATCGTCCAGCCGGTCGGCCTGGTGTTCTGGGGCCAGACCTGGACCCTCGGCGCGTGGTGCGAACTGCGCGGCGACTTCCGCAGCTTCCGCCTGGATCGCATCGCCAGTTCGAGCGCCCTCGACGCGCACTTCGACGGCGCCGGCATGCTTGCCCGCTATCTGCAGTCGGTTCAGCAACAGGACGACGAGCCCGCGGCGACGGGCTGAACGCGCCCGCCCAAACCCCGCCGCGCGTGCCAGAATCCCGCCCGCAGTTTTTGCCCACCCCATTCAGACCGAGGTCCAATGTCCGCCGCCAACCCCTGCCTCGACTGCGGTGCCTGCTGCGCCAGTTTCCGCGTCTCGTTCTACTGGTCCGAAGCGGAGGCCCGCGGCCTTCCGGCCGAAATGACCGAACAGGTCAACGCCTGGTACAGCTGCATGGCCGGCACCAACTGCGCGGCGCCCCACTGCGTGGCGCTGGAGGGCAAAGTCGGGCAGACGGTCAGATGCACGGTCTATGCCCACCGCCCCCATCCCTGCCGCGAAGTCGAGGCCGGCGACAGCCAATGCAACAAGGCGCGGGCGCGCCACGGCATGGATCGGCTGTCGAACGACTGAAGTCGTCCGGCGGAATCCGACCGTCCTGCCCGGGGCCGGCTCAGCCTTGGAACACGCGTAAAGCGAGAAGGACCAGCACGGTCAGGGCGAGCAGCGCCGTCGAGCATTTCCAGAACAGCACCGGATTGCGCTCGATCAGCGGCGTGGCGCGCTGGCTGTGAAAGCGGGCGCCGGGCGCCTTGAGGTCGTGGACGAATTCGGAGATGACTTCCTGCCGCTTGGCAGGAAGGGGATTGAGCGCCTTGGCCAGCACCGAATCGACCCACGCCGGCAGATCCGGGCGCAGATGGCGGACGGGTATGTAACGCAGGCGGCGCAGGTCTGCCGGGGTGCGCACGCGGGCCGCATCGAGGCCGTAAGGGAGTTGGCCGCTGAGGAGTTGATAGGCGATCGCGGCGAGGGCAAAGAGCTCGGTGCGCTGGCTGCCGCCTTCTCCGAGGAGGTATTCCGGGGCGGTGTATTGAAGGGTGCCGGGTACGGCGAGGGTATGGGCGTCCCGGTGATATTCGGCAAGCCCGGCCACATGGGCATTGGCCAGATCGATGAGCTTGACCGTGCCGTGACGATCGATCATCGCGTTTTCGGGGCGTAGATCCTGGTGGAGCATTTCGCGCCGGTGCAGCGCCTGAAGCCCTTGGGCAAGCTGTTCGATCAGGGCACGCACGGCCTCCAGCGAGGGCTGGGGGTTATCCACCCGCCACTGGGCGAGGGTCTGGCCGTCGATGTACTCCATCGCCACAAACAGATGGCTGCGCGGACGCTCGCCGTCCCAGGCCTTGATGACATGGGGGCTGTCGACCCTTCGGGCCACCCATTCCTCCAGCACGAAGCGGTCCAGATAATCCGGGTTCTGGGCAAGATCGACGGAGGGCGTCTTGATGACCACCTGCTGGCCGCTGGCCCGATCCACGGCCAGGTGCAGATGACTGCGGGCGCTGACCTGCAATTCCCGCAGGATCGTGAAGCCTTCGAAATCCATGCGCGGCGCCAGCGGCGGCGGCAGCGCAAGCCCTTCGCGGCGCAGCTGGGGATGGGGCGCATCGCCGGCCGGCAGGGCGTCGATGCGCAGAAGCTGCAGGGTTGCGTCGTCCTCCGAACCGCGACTCCTCGCCAGACTCACCAGATGCGCGGCCACCCCATCGAGGTTCCGGGAATCCGGCAGCAGCGCCCGGTGAACGTCTTCCGCGGTCAGCCAGTCGTAGGCGCCGTCGGTGGCGAGCAGGTAGATCTCACCGACTTCCGCCTCCCAGTTGAGGTAGTCGATCTCCACGTGCGGACCGGTGCCCAAGGCGCGCCCCAGATAGGACTCGGAGGACGACAGGCGCACCCGATGGTCCTCGGTGAGCTGCTCCAGCGCCTGGGGATGGAGCCGGTAGATGCGCGAATCCCCCACGTGGAGCAGGTGCAGATCGCGGCCCTTGAGGATCAGGGCGCTGAAGGTGCAGACGTAGCCGCGATCCTTCTCGAAACGGGCATCGCCGCTCATGGTCTGGGAATGCAGCCAGGCGTTGGTGGCGCTCAGCACCCGTTCGCTGGCGCGGCGCACCGACCACGCCTCGGAGGTGGCGTAGTAGTCCTCGAGAAAGCTGCGCACGGCGGTCTGGCTGGCCACCTGACTCACCGCACTGGAACTGATGCCGTCGGCGATGGCCAGCGCAATCCCCTTGCTGGCCAGTTGATGCCCCTTGGGCAGGAGCGCACCGTGGAAATCCTGGTTGGTGTCGTGGGCCCCCACCAGGGAAGCCTGACCGAGGGTCACCCGCAAGGCATTGGACATGGGATGCGGGGCGCCCTCGGCAGAGACCGTCAGATCAGGCGGCGCGACGCTTGGGAGCCGTCTTGTAGTGGGTGGAATAGAGGGTTGCGCCGACGAAGGTCAGACCGCCCACGAGGTTGCCCAGCACGGTGGGAATCTCGTTCCAGAGCATGTAGTCCATGAGGGTGAAGTTGCCGCCGAGCATGAGGCCGGACGGGAACAGGTACATGTTGACGATGCTGTGCTCGAAGCCCATGTAGAAGAACACCAGGATGGGCATCCACATGGCGATGACCTTGCCCGATACGGAGGTGGACATCATGGCGGCAACCACGCCGGTGGACACCATCCAGTTGCACATCACCGCGCGAACGAACAGCGTGAGCATGCCGGCCGCACCGTGCGCGGCGTAGCCGACGGTCCGGCTCTCGCCGATATGGCCGATCTTCTGGCCGATGGCGTTGGGCGCCTCGGAAAAGCCGCTGGTGAAGATGATCGCCATGAACACCGCGACGGTCAGCGCACCGGCAAAGTTGCCGATGAACACCAAGCTCCAGTTGCGCAACACGCCGCCCCAGGTGGCACCGGCACGCTTGTCGAACACGGCCAGCGGAGCCAGCGTGAACACGCCGGTCAGCAGGTCGAAACCCATCAGGTAGAGCATGCAGAAGCCCACCGGAAACAGCAGCGCGCCGATCAGCGGGTTGCCGGTATTGACGGTGATGCTGACCGCAAAGGCGGCGGCAAGCGCCAGGATGGCACCGGCCATGTAGGCACGGATGAGGGTGTCGCGGGTGGACATCAGCAGCTTGGACTCGCCGGCGTCCACCATCTTGGTGACGAACTCGGCAGGAGCGAGATAGGCCATGGGATTTCCTTTCGAATCGATTAAGGCAAATAAAAGCGCGCTCAGGCCAGCGCAACCTGCACGCGGCCGTCCTCGATGCGCACCGTGTGGGCGCGGACCGAGTGCTCCGGTGCCTCCAGGCATGCGCCGGTGGCCAGATCGAAATGGTTCTTGTAGAGCGGCGAGGCGACGACGATGTGCTCGCCGAGATTGCCGACCAGACCGCGGGAAAGGACGCTGGCGCCGGACTTGGGGTCCACGTTGTCGATGGCGTAGAACTGCGCCTCGCCGACGCGGAAAACCGCCACATGGCGCCCGTCCACCAGGGCGACGGCGCCGGTGTTGGGCAGGATGTCTTCCACCGTGCAGACGGTGGTCCATTCAAGGGGTGCGATGCTCATGAGCGTGCTCCTTAAGCCGGGATGGCAAGTGCGTTGGTGTCGGCCCGCTCTTCCGGGCGGGCGGGGCGAATCTGGCCGCGCTCTTCCACGAAGACGATGCGCTCGTCGGCCTTGTCGCTATTCACAAAAGTACGGAAGCGCTTGCGCACGTCGGGGTTGGTGACCGCCGTCTTCCACTCGCACTGGTAGGTGTCCACCACGTGCTGCATCTGGGCTTCCAGTTCGGCGGCGAGGCCGAGGCTGTCGTTCACCACCACGTCCTTCAGGTAGTCGAGGCCGCCTTCCAGGTTGTCGCGCCAGGTGCTGGTGCGTTGCAGGCGATCGGCGGTGCGCACGTAGAACATCAGGAAGCGGTCGATCAGCTGCACCATCTGCTCCTTGGTCAGGTCGGCCGCCAGCAGTTCGGCGTGACGGGGCTTCATGCCGCCGTTGCCGCACACGTAGAGGTTCCAGCCCTTTTCGGTGGCGATGATGCCCACGTCCTTGCCCTGGGCTTCGGCGCACTCGCGCGTGCAGCCGGAGACGCCGAACTTGATCTTGTGCGGTGCGCGCAGTCCCTTGTAGCGGTTCTCGAGTTCCACCGCGAGGCCCACGCTGTCGCCTACCCCGTAGCGGCACCAGGTGGAGCCGACGCAGCTCTTCACGGTGCGCAGGCTCTTGCCGTAGGCGTGGCCGGATTCGAAGCCGGCGGCGATCAGCTCTTCCCAGATCGGCGGCAGTTGCTCGACGCGGGCGCCGAACAAGTCGATCCGCTGGCCACCGGTGACCTTGGTGT
>CALMXT010000142.1 GCA_937871125.1 uncultured Zoogloea sp.
TGAAGTCCATGTCGCCCAGGTGATCTTCGTCGCCGAGGATGTCGGTCAGCACGGCAAAACGGCCACCATCCTTGATCAGCCCCATGGCGATACCGGCCACCGGTGCGGACAGCGGAACGCCGGCATCCATCATGGCGAGGGAGCCGCCACAAACGGAAGCCATCGAGCTGGAACCATTGGATTCGGTGATCTCGGACACCACACGAACGGTGTAGGAGAACTCTTCCTTGCTCGGCAGAACGCCAGCCAGCGCGCGCTTGGCGAGACGGCCGTGGCCGATTTCGCGACGCTTCGGCGAGCCGAAACGACCGCATTCGCCCGTGGAGAACGGCGGGAAGTTGTAATGGAGCATGAAGCGCTCGCGGTACTCGCCAGCAACTGCGTCGATGATCTGCTCGTCGCGACCGGTGCCGAGGGTGGTGACCACCAGCGCCTGGGTTTCGCCACGGGTGAACAGCGCGGAGCCGTGGGTGCGCGGCAGCACGCCGACACGGATGTCGATCGGGCGCACGGTGCGGGTATCGCGACCGTCGATGCGCGGCTCGCCGCTCAGGATGCGACCGCGAACCACTTTCGACTCGAGATCGAAGATGATGTTATTGACGGTGTTCTTGTCGAACTCGCGACCCTCCGCAGCCAGCGCGGCGTGCACTTCGTCGCCAATGGCCGACAGTTGCTGCGAACGGGCCTGCTTGGCGGTGATACGGAAGGCTTCCTCGATACGAGCGCCGGCAATTTCGGTCACGCGAGCGATCAGCGCCTCGTCCCTCGCAGGAGCCTGCCAGTCCCATTCGGGCTTGCCGGCAACATCGACCAGTTCGTTGATCGCAGTGATTGCGGCCTGCATCTGGGTGTGACCGAACACCACGCCGCCCAGCATCACATCTTCAGGCAGTTCGAGGGCTTCGGACTCGACCATCAGCACCGCGGTCTCGGTGCCGGCAACCACCAGATTCATCTTGCTGGTCTGCAGCTGGGAGGCCGTCGGATTGAGGATGTACTCACCTTTGTCGTAACCGACACGGCAGGCACCGATCGGACCGGCAAACGGAATACCGGCAATGGCCAGCGCGGCGGAAGCGGCGATCATGGCGGGAATGTCGGCATCCACTTCCGGATTCAGGGACACCACCTGGGCGATCACCTGGACTTCGTTATAGAAGCCATCCGGGAAGAGCGGACGGATCGGACGGTCGATCAGACGGGAAGTCAACGTCTCCTTCTCGGTCGGACGACCTTCGCGCTTGAAGAAACCGCCGGGAATACGGCCGGCCGCGTAGAACTTCTCGACATAATCGACGGTCAGCGGGAAGAAATCCTGGCCCGGCTTGGCATTCTTGGCTGCCACTACGGTTGCCAGCACCACGGTATCGTCCATATTGACGATCACGGCACCGTGGGCCTGACGAGCAACCTCGCCGGTCTCCATGGTTACGGTGTGGGAGCCATAGGTAAAAGTCTTCTTGATTGCGGTAGGCAAAGGATGTCCTTTCATTCAATCGGCAGGCGGCAAACAACAACCGCACGCGTAGCCGAGGTAAAAGCGCCGTTTTCTCGGGCGCACAGATGTGACAAAGCCGGCGAAGCCACACGGACTTACACCGGCTGTGCCCATGATCAAACCTGCACGACAGGCAGGGTTGTCACGTTCGGTAACGAAGCTACTTCTATCCGCTTACTTGCGCAGACCAAGACGCGCGATCAGCTCACGGTAGCCGTCGATATTCTTGCGCTTCAGGTAGTCGAGGAGCTTGCGACGCTGGCTCACCATCATCAGCAGGCCGCGGCGGGAGTGGTGGTCCTTGACGTTAGCCTTGAAGTGGCCGGTCAGATCGTTGATGCGGGCGGTAAGCAGAGCGACTTGCACTTCCGGAGATCCGGTATCGCCCTTGGCGCGCTGGTAGTCACCAACGATTTGCGCTTTTTGTTCTGTGGAGATTGCCATTGTTTAACTCGGTTAGTTGTAGCCTTGCGAAGCGCGCGATTATAACGGATAGAAGCTCGTCTGCTCAAGAGGTTTCATTGTTTTCCGGTCGCCATCAGACGCGTCGCCACCAGCAAACCGTCGCCATCGAGCGTTGCGACGCCGAGAAAACGCTCGCCTTCATAAACCCGGAAGATCTCGCCAGACTCGCCGCTACAACCACGCGCCGGCTGTCCGTGGGTCAGGTTGCGGGCCTGGTTCTCATCGAGAATCTGCCGCGGCAAATGTGCGAGCAAGGCATCGACAGGCGCCAGGCAGCCATCCCGCCCTTCCACCGGAAGCGCCTCGAGATCGGTCAAGGAAATCGCCCTGTCGAGCGAGAACGGGCCGATCCGGGTACGCCGCAGTGCGGTGAGATGGGCTCCACATCCAAGCAGCGCGCCGAGATCGGAAGCCAGTGTCCGCACGTAGGTACCCTTGCTGCATTCGACCGTGACCTTGAGGCTGTCGCCGTCGCGCTCCAGCATCTCGAAACGATGAATCGTCACCCGCCGCGGCTCGCGGGCAATCTCGACACCGGCACGCGCATACTCGTAGAGCGCCTTGCCGTGATGCTTGAGGGCGGAATACATCGGCGGAATCTGCTCGATCTCGCCACGCAGAGAAACGATCGCCGCCTCGATTTCCACATTGGAGACCATCACCGGGCAACGGGCCAACACTTCGCCCTCGGCATCCGCGGTTGTCGTCGTTACGCCGAGCAGCACCGTCGCGTCGTAAGCCTTGTCGGCATCGAGCAGGGTTTGGGAAAACTTGGTCGCTTCACCCAGAGTCAGCGGCAACAAGCCACTCGCCATCGGGTCCAGCGTTCCCGTGTGACCGCCCTTGGCCGCGTTCAGAAGCCAACGGGCCTTCTGAAGCGCATTGTTGGAACTGATGCCGACCGGCTTATCCAGAAACAGGACGCCGTCGACGACACGACGCGGAGCGCGTCGCTGTTGCGGAAGCTTGGCCAAACGGGAATTTCCTGAAAAGGCGCTGCGAACGCAGCGCCTGGATATCAACGGTGAGAATCCGTCTCCGGAGTACCGGTCTCGCCTTCGCCGCCCGCCTCGTCGGCATAGTGACGATCCGACTCCAACGCCACGTCGATGAGCGCAGAAATCCGATTGCCGGTCTCCACGGACGGATCGTAGACGAAATGCAGTTCCGGCAAGGTATGGATACGGATGCGGCGACCCAACTCGCGACGCAGGAAACTGCTGGCCCGACGCAAGCCCTTCTGGACTTCATCGAGGCCTTCCTGACCCTTCAGCGAGGTGAAGAAAATCTTGGCATGGGCGTAATCCGGCGTGATCTCCACGTCGGTCAGGGTAATGAAACCGACGCGGGGATCCTTCACTTCAAGCCGGATCAACTCGGCCAGTTCGCGGCGGATTTGCTCCACCACGCGCTGGCTGCGGGAATACTCCTTGGGCATGGCTTACAGAGTCCGCGCGACTTCCTGGATTTCGAACACTTCGAGCTGGTCGCCTTCCTGGAGATCGTTGAAATTACGGACCTGCAAACCACATTCGTAGCCGAATTTGACTTCCTTGACGTCGTCCTTGAAGCGCTTGAGCGATTCGAGTTCGCCGGCATGGATGACCACGTGGTTGCGCAGCACACGGACCTGGGCGTTGCGCTTGACGATACCTTCGAGCACATAACAACCCGCAATCGTGCCGACCTTGGAAATGGTGAAGACCTGACGGACTTCGACCAGACCCAGAATCTGCTCGCGCTTCTCGGGAGCCAGCATGCCGGACAGCGCGCTCTTCACCTCATCCACGGCATCGTAGATGATGTTGTAGTAGCGCAGATCCACGCCGAAGGTTTCGGCCAGCTTACGGGCGTTAGCATCGGCACGGATGTTGAAACCGATGATGACCGCACCGGAGGCCTGAGCCAGGTTGACGTCGGACTCGCTGATCGCTCCGACGCCGCCGTGGATGACCTGCACCCGGACTTCGTCGTTGGACAGTTTGACCAGCGAATGGGCCAATGCTTCCTGGGAGCCCTGCACGTCGGCCTTGATGATCAGCGGCAGGGTCTTCACTTCGCCCTCGCTCATCTGCTCGAACATGCTTTCAAGCTTGGCGGCCTGCTGCTTGGCGAGCTTGACGTCGCGGAACTTGCCTTGACGGAACAGGGCAATTTCACGCGCCTTGCGCTCGTCGGCCAGCGCCACGACTTCGTCGCCGGCGCCCGGCACTTCGGACAGACCGAGGATCTCGACCGGAATCGAAGGACCCGCCTCTTCGATGGGCTTGCCGTTCTCGTCGAGCATGGCCCGAACACGACCGAAAGTCGCACCGGCCAGCAACACGTCGCCACGGCGGAGCGTGCCGGACTGAACCAGCAGGGTTGCCACCGGACCGCGCCCCTTGTCGAGACGGGCTTCGATGATCAGACCCTTGGCCATGCTGTCGCGCGGCGCTTTCAATTCCAGCACTTCGGCCTGCAACAGGATACCTTCGAGAAGCTCGTCGATCCCCTGACCGGTCTTGGCCGACACCTCGATAAACATCACGTCGCCGCCGTAGGCTTCGGGAACGACGCCTTCGGCGATCAGTTCCTGACGCACGCGCTCTGGATTCGCACCCGGCTTGTCGATCTTGTTCACCGCCACGATAAGGGGCACATGCGCCGCCTTTGCATGGTGGATGGCTTCCTTGGTCTGGGGCATCACGCCGTCATCGGCGGCCACCACCAGCACCACCAAATCGGTTGCCTTGGCGCCACGGGCCCGCATCGCCGTAAAGGCCTCGTGACCCGGCGTATCAAGGAAGGTGACCATGCCGCGGTCAGTTTCCACGTGGTAGGCACCGATATGCTGGGTAATGCCGCCCGCTTCGCCAGCCGCAACCTTGGCGCGCCGGATATAGTCCAGCAGCGACGTTTTACCGTGATCGACGTGACCCATGACGGTAACCACCGGGGCGCGCGATTCCAGCAGGATGTCCTTGTGTTCGGCATTTTCCTCCAGGAAGGCATCCGGATCGTCCAGCTTGGCAGCCAGCGCCTTATGGCCCATTTCCTCGACGATGATCATCGCCGTATCCTGGTCCAGCACCTGATTGATGGTAACCATGATGCCCATCTTCATCAGCGCCTTGATGACTTCCGTGGCCTTCACCGACATCTTGTGGGCGAGATCGGCGACCGTGATGGTTTCCGGCACATGCACTTCACGCACGATAGGCTCGGTCGGCGCAACAAAGGAGGTCGTATCCTGGTGACGACCGCTGTTGCGACCACCGCTGCGACCGCCGCCGCGCCATCCACCGGCTCCGCCCGTCGTATCGCCCCGAGTCTTGATTCCGCCGCGGCGCTTGGCATCGGCCGGCGCTTCCTTGCCAACGACCTTCTTGGCATCCTTGCGGACACTCTTTTCTTCGGTTTTGGCAGGCTTGTGCAGCGTTCCCGTCTTGGGCGCAGCCTCGCCTTCGACCTTGGCCTTCTCGGCCGCGGCCAGACGTTGTTTCTCTTCCTCGACGCGCTGCTGAATAGCTGCACGGGCACGCGCCTCACGCTCCTGCTTTTCCTTCAGATCTGCAGCCTGACGGGCTGCGAGTTCGGAGTGGCGCTGCGCCTCCCGCTCGCGGGAAGCCTTTTCTTCGGCGCTCAGGATCGACCCGGCGACAACCCGACGCACAGGCCCGGCCTTGGGCGCAGCGGCCTTCGGCTCGGTCTTGGGCGCAGCGGCCACAACCACCGGTTCGACGACCGGCTCGGCCTTGGGCGCCTTGGCAGGCACAACCGGCTCGGGCTCTTCGGCCACGACGACGGGCTCCGGAACGGGCTCCGGAAGAGGAGCGGGAGCGGGCTCCGGTTCGGGTACGACCTCTACAACCGGCTCCACCACCGGAGCAGCAACCACCGGCTCCGGCTGAGCCGGCTCGACCGCAACCTCAACGACGGGCTCCACTACGACCGCCGATTCCATCTCGACAGCGCTGACCGGCTCCACGAGTTCGGCCGCAGCACTGACCGCACCATCGGAACCCGGCGTTTCGTCACGTTTGACGAAAGTGCGCTTCTTGCGGACCTCGACCTGAACCGTGCGGGGCCGCCCGGTGGAGTCCGTTGCACGGATCTCACTGGTCTGTTTACGCGTCAATGTAATTTTGGACTTGCCCGCCATATCGCCATGGGCACGCCGCAGAAAATCGAGAAGCCGCGCTTTGTCCTGCTCAGAGAGCAGATCGGTTTCCAGGGTCTTGTCAACGCCAGCCTTCTGCAACTGTTCGAGCAACGCGGAGGCCGGCATTTTAAGCTCGCCGGCAAATTGTGTAACGGTTGTCTGTCCCATCTTGAACCTCCGGGTATTACTCGAACCAGTGCGCGCGCGCCTTGGTGATCAGATTCTTGGCCCGCTCTTCGTCCAGCCCCGACATTTCCATCAGTTCATCAACTGCAAGATCAGCCAGCTCGTCGCGGGTATGCACACCGCCCTGCGCCAATTTGGCCGCCAGGGGTTTGTCCATGCCTTCGAGTCCAAGCATGTCCTCGGCGACGGATTCCAGTTGCTCTTCGGTAACGATGGCTTCGGTTAGGAGCACGTTGCGGGCGCGGTTGCGCAGCTCGTTCACCGTATCTTCGTCGAAGGATTCGATTTCCAGCATTTCAGCCAGCGGCACGTAGGCGATTTCCTCCAGCGACGAGAAACCCTCGTCGATCAGGATGTCTGCCACTTCTTCATCCACATCCAGCTTGGCAATGAACAGCTGGCGGACCGAACTGTGCTCAGCCTCGGACTTGCGTTCCGATTCGGCTTCGGTCATCAGATTGATGGTCCAGCCGGTCAGCTCGGAAGCGAGCTTCACGTTCTGGCCATTGCGACCGATGGCAATCGCCAGGTTGTTTTCGTCGACCACGACATCCATCGCGTGGGCTTCCTCATCGACGACGATGGAGGAAACCTCGGCCGGCTGCAGCGCACCGATCACGAACTGGGCCGGTTCGGGCGACCACAGCACGATGTCGATGTTCTCGCCACCAATTTCATTGCGCACCGCGGTAACGCGGGAGCCGCGCAAACCGACGCAGGTGCCGATCGGATCGATGCGCGGATCGTTCGACTTGACGCCGATCTTGGCACGCAGGCCGGGATCGCGGGCACAGGCCTTGATTTCGAGAAGACCGTCGTCGATCTCGGGCACTTCAAGTTCGAACAGGCGCATCACAAACTCGGGCGCGGTACGCGAAAGGATCAGCTGCGGACCGCGGGCACCGCGATCGATGCGCAGCAAATAGGCCTTGACCCGATCGCCGACGCGCAGGTTTTCCTTCGGAATCATCTGATCGCGGGGCAGCACGGCTTCGAGGCGCCCCACTTCGATGATCGCATTGCCACGCTCCATGCGCTTGATGCTGCCGGAGATGATGTATTCCTTGCGCTCGAGGAAATCGTTGAGAATCTGCTCGCGCTCGGCGTCGCGCACCTTTTGCAGAATGACCTGCTTGGCCGCCTGGGCACCGATGCGGCCGAAGTCGATGGGCTCGAGCCCCTCTTCGACGTAATCGCCAACCTGGATGTCCGGGTATTCTTCACGGGCGTCGATCAGCCCCATCTGGGCTTCGTCGTTGTCGACGTCCTGATCGGGCAGCACCTGCCAGCGACGGAAGGACTCGTAATCGCCGGTTTCCCGATCGATGGAGACGCGCACATCGGCTTCGTCGTTGATGCGTTTCTTGGTCGCCTGGGCGAGCGCCGACTCAAGCGCAGAAAATACGATTTCCTTGGAAACGTTTTTCTCGCGGGCCAGCGCATCAACCAACAACAAAATTTCGCGGCTCATACCTGCAAACCTCCAAATCCCTTAAAACCTGGGAACCAGGCGGGCCTTCTCAATATCTTCAAATGGGATCTCCATCGATCCCTTTTCCGTCTCCAGGGTGACAACGCCGTCCTTCAGACCCTGAAGCACCCCGGCATAATTACGTTGATTGGCGATCGGCATGGCGAGACGGACTTGCACATCCTGCCCAGAGAAACGCTCGAAATCGGCCGGCTTCTTGAGAGCCCGATCCAGTCCGGGCGATGAAACCTCAAGGCGGTCGTAATCGACATCTTCAACTTCGAAAATCCGCGTCAGCTGATTACTGACAGTGGAGCAGTCGTCCACCGTGATACCCTCGGGCGAATCAATGAACACCCGCATCAACCGGCCGCGGGGTGAGGTCTCGAAATCCACTAGCTCGTAGCCAAGACCTTCGACGGTCTGTTCGATTAGTTTCAGAAGATCCATTTCCTCGCCCACAAATAAAAAATGGGCGAAACGCCCATCCCTGTTGAATTCGACCGGATGTCGGCTCTTTCGAACCGATAAAACGCGCTGATTATAGCAGCCCGCTGCCGCGGGCGCAATTTCAGCCCGGCATAACGCCTAGCGCGGCGTCGTCCGACGTGGCTGACGGGATGGACGTTTCCCCTTTCCACCTGGATTGACCGGCTTCGGCAGCCCGGCAAGGGCACACACCTCCTCTTCGGCCATGTCTTCCCACATGCCTCGCTTAAGCCGCGACGGCAACACCACCGGCCCGTAGCGGACGCGCATCAGGCGACTGACCGTGAGACCCATCGCTTCGAACATCCGGCGCACTTCGCGATTGCGCCCCTCGGACAGCGTAACCCGGTACCAGTGATTGGCCCCTTCGCCACCCGCATCGAGCAAGGTATTGAACTTGGCCGGGCCGTCCTCCAGTTCGATGCCCGCCAGCAAGGCGCCGCGCTGGGCCTCGTCGAGCTCGCCGAGAATCCGGACCGCATACTCCCGATCCAGCTCGTAACGCGGGTGCATCAGCTTGTTGGCGAGATCTCCGTCGTTCACGAAAAGCAGCAGGCCGGAAGTATTGAAGTCCAGCCGACCGACCGCAATCCAGCGCCCCTTGCGCAGCACCGGCAGACGGTCGAACACGGTCGGCCGTCCTTCGGGATCGTCGCGGGAAACAATCTCGCCTTCGGGCTTGTGATAGAGCACCACCCGGGGCACCCGCGTCGCAAAGCGCAAGGGCATCAATTTGCCGTTGATCCGGACCCTGTCGCCCGGACCGACTTTCTGACCTACATCTGCCGGCTCTCCGTTAACCGAGATACGCCCGGCGATGATCCAGTCTTCGATCTCGCGGCGGGAGCCGATGCCGGCCGCGGCCAGAACCTTGTGCAACCGCTGAGGTGCATCGTAAGTGGTCTCCTCGGGCCTTTTGCGCTGCTCGCCTTCGGCCGGCGGCAGAAGCTCGGTGCTGGCCAGCGGATAGCCGCCGGCCGTGCCGGAAAGACTGGACGCGGCGCCCAGCTTGCGAGCCCGCCAGTTGCCACGACCGCCGCCGAGATCGGACAGGCCGATTGCCGACGCGTTGCTCTTGGGCTGGCGCCCGCCATCAAACTCGCGCTCGGCACCGACAGCCCGATTGCCTTCGTTTTCCGGCCTGCCGCGACCGCGCCGCGGCCCTTGCCCTTGAGGCTGATTCCGGTCGGCACCGGCAGCTCGCGGACCGCCACCTGGGCGCGATCCACCGCCGGCGGAACGCAGGCTGCCACCGGCATTTCCGGCGTTACCCGCATTTCCACCGGGCTTGCCCGTCTTAGCCCTGAACGGACGGCTCTTCGGTTTTTGGGAGGTCGACAAGATCCATGATCCTTTCGATTTCAGTCAACGGAGGCAACTCGGTCAGGCTGCGCAAGCCGAGATCCTCCAGGAATTTTCGGGTCGTGGCATAAAGCCCCGGCCGGCCGGGGGTGTCCCGGTAGCCCACCACGTCCACCCACCCTCGCGATTCGAGGGTTTTCAGTACATTCGTCGAAACGACCACGCCGCGGATGTCCTCGATATCGCCGCGGGTTACCGGCTGGCGATAGGCGATGATCGCCAAGGTTTCGAGGACGGCCCGCGAATACTTCGGCGGTCGCTCCTGTTTCAGGCGGTCGAGATAGGCCTGATACTCGACGCGGGTCTGAAAACGCCAGCCCCCCGCCGTCTGCACCAATTCAATCCCACGGCCCTGCCAATCTTCGCCGAGCTCGACGAGCAGTTGGCGCACCACTTCCGAACCCGGATCCGCCTCGAAAAGACGGCGCAACTCGCTCACCGGCAGCGGCGCCTGTGCAGCCAGCAAAGCCGTTTCGAGCACCAGCTTGATCGTTTTAGTCGATTCCGGCTGCACTTTCGGCACGCTTCACATAAATCGGCGCAAAGGCCTCGTTCTGGGTAATCACCACCAGGCGCTCCTTCACCAGCTCCAGCGTGGCAAGAAAGCTCACCACCAGACTCGGCACGCCCAGACTGGGATCGAACAGGGATTCAAACGCCACGAAAGCGTCTTCATGCAGTTTGCGCAGGATCAGCGTCATGTGCTCGCGCACCGACAGTTCTTCCCGCTGGATCGTGTGATGCCGCTTGAGGCTGCTCCGGCGGGCGATCTTAAGCCACACCAGTTGCAGATCGTGCAAACTCACACCCGGCAGGCGCTCCACCACCTTTTCGGCGACGAAAACCCCCACCCATTCGAAATCCCGCTCAACGCGCGGCATCTCGTCGATGCCCGCCGCAGCCCGCTTGATCTGTTCGTATTCGAGCAGGCGACGCACCAGTTCGGCACGGGGATCGAGTTCTTCCGCCTCCTCGGGCCGCGACGGACGCGGCAGCAGCATGCGGGACTTGATCTCCAGAAGCGTCGCGGCCATCAACAGATAATCGGCAGCCAACTCCAGATTGTGCTGACGCATCGCCTCCACGTACTCCAGATATTGGGCCGTCAGCGGCGCCATTGGAATATCGAGGACGTTGATGTTGGCCTTGCGGATCAGGTAGAGCAGCAAGTCGAGCGGACCTTCGAAGGCGTCGAGGATCACCTCCAGCGCCTCTGGCGGGATGTAGAGATCCTTTGGCAGATCGAAGATCGGCTGGCCGTACATGCGGCCGAGAACGGTTTCCGGCTGCGCCGGATCGACGACAAGCGTACTCACCGGACGAATCCAGCCGCGGAGGCTAACACGGCAGAAGCCGGCGACCAAGGCATATATCGACAACCCGACGCCGGCAAACCCATCAGCTGTAGCTCAAGCCCATCGCGTCACGGACTTCGCGCATGGTTTCCTGGGCCAGCTTGCGCGCCTTGTCGCAACCGTCGGCCACGATGCTGCGCACCAGGCTCGGGTCGTCGAGGTAGGGCTGGGCCCGCTCGCGCATGGCGTCCTGTTCCTTGAGCACCGCGTCGATGACCGGCTGCTTGCATTCGAGGCAGCCGATGCCGGCGCTCTTGCAGCCCTGGGCCACCCAGTTGCGGGTGCCGTCGTCGGAATAGATCAGGTGGAACTGCCACACCGGGCACTTTTCGGGATCGCCCGGATCGGTGCGCCGCGCCCGTGCCGGATCGGTCTGCATGGTGCGGATTTTCTTGGTCAGCGATTCGGCTTCTTCGCGCAGGAAAATCGTGTTGCCGTAGGACTTGGACATCTTCTGGCCGTCGAGGCCCGGCATGCGGGAGGCTTCGGTAAGGAGCGCACCAGGCTCAACGAGGATCACCTTGCCGCTGCCTTCGAGATAGCCATATAGACGCTCACGATCGCCCAGCGAAAGGCTCTGAGCCTCTTCCAGCAGCGCCTTGCCGAGCGCCAGGCCTTCGTCGTCGCCGTTCTGCTGGAAGCGGGTGCGGAACTCCTCGTAGAGCCGGGCACGCTTGGAACCGAGTTTCTTGACCGCCTCCTTGGCCTTTTCCTCGAAGCCGGGTTCGCGGCCGTACATGTGATTGAAGCGCCGGGCCAGCTCGCGGGTGAATTCCACGTGGGGCAGCTGGTCCTCGCCCACCGGCACCTTGTCGGCGCGGTAGATCAGGATATCGGCACTCATCAGCAGCGGATAGCCGAGGAAACCGTAGGTGGTCAGATCCTTATGGACCAACTTTTCCTGCTGATCTTTGTAAGTCGGAACGCGCTCAAGCCAGCCCTGCGGCGTCATCATCGACATCAGCAAGTGCAGTTCGGCGTGCTCCGGCACCCGCGACTGGATGAAGATCGTTGCCTGGGACGGATCGACCCCGGCCGCGAGCCAATCGACGATCATGTCCCACACGCTGGACTCGATACCCCGTGGATTGTCGTAGTCGGTCGTCAGCGCATGCCAGTCGGCCGCGAAGAACAGGCAGGGGTGCTCGGACTGGAGCTTGACCCAGTTTTTGAGGACGCCGTGGTAGTGGCCGAGGTGGAGCCGCCCGGTGGGGCGCATGCCGGAGAGGACGCGTTCAGCGAACATGGATTTCAGAGTCCAAAAGCGGTTGCGAGAACAAAACGGAAAATGGCCACCAGCGGCCCGAGAATGTCGCCAAGGATACCGGTGAACAACAGAAACAGCAGAATCGGGAAGCCATAAGGCTCGATTTGGGCGAATTTGTAGGCTGGACCGGGGGGCAGCAAGCTGACTGCAATACGACCGCCGTCGAGGGGCGGCAGCGGCACAAGATTGAGAACCATCAGCACCGCGTTGATCTGAATGCCGGCATCCGCCATCTTGGCCATCGGCAGCGCGTAGACACTGTCCGGCGCCACCACCGCGAGCTTGAACAGCAGCGCCCAGCCCAAGGCCATGAGCAGGTTGGCGAACGGCCCTGCCGCGGCGACCCAGAACATGTCCGCCTTGGGATTTCGCAGGCGCCCGAAATTGACCGGCACGGGCTTTGCCCAGCCGAAAAGCATCGCACCGGCGCCAGCCAGACTGCTCATGATGACGATCAACCCAGGCACGATGATCGTTCCCACCGGGTCGATGTGGCGCAGCGGATTGAGGCTGATCCGCCCGGCGAGCTTGGCGGTGGCATCGCCAAAATACAGCGCGGCGTAGCCGTGGGCGGCCTCGTGCAGCGTGATCGCGAACAGCACGGGCAACGCCCAGATGGTCAGCGTGGAGATGAGTTCTTGCATGGGAAACGTCCGTGCGGGGCCGCGATTCTAACAGACCTCGCCCGCCGCCCCGCCCCGCCGGGCGTCGCGGAACGCAATCGACAGCACATCCGGGAGCAAATCAGAGCCCGAAGGGCGCCAGACTGCCGCGCCCCTCACGCACCAGCACCGGGCTTCCGCCGGTCAGGTCGATGACCGTCGTGGCCTCGCCGCGGCATGGACCGGCTTCGATGATCAAGTCGACCTCCTTTTCCAGCCGGTCGCGGATTTCCTCCGGGTCGGTGAGCGGATGGTCTTCGTCGGGCAGGAGCAAGGTCGAACTGAGCATCGGCTCGCCAAGTTCGGCGAGCAGCGCCGAAACAACCGGATGATCGGGAACCCGCAGACCGATGGTTTTGCGCTTGGGGTGCAGCACGCGACGCGGAAGCTCCTTGGTGCCTTCGAGGATGAAGGTGTAGGGGCCCGGCGTCGTGGCCTTGAGCAGCCGGTACTGGCTGTTGTCCACCTTCGCGTAGGTGGCGATCTCGGAGAGGTCGCGGCAGATCAGGGTGAAGTGATGACGCTCATCGACCCCGCGGATGCGCCGAATATGGGTCAACAGCGCGTTGTCGCCGGTATGACCGCCAAGGGCATAGGCCGAATCGGTGGGAAAGGCGACAAGGCCGCCGTTACGCATGATTTCCGCCGCCTGCTTGATCAGGCGGGGCTGGGGCTGTTCGGGATGAAGGGTAAAAAACTGGGCCATGATTCAAAATGAAAGGATCAGATCAAGCGCGACCACACGGGAATGAGGTCGGGCGGCAGCGGCGGCGCTTTCCCGAGGTCGATCGGGCTGTCTTCCGGGCCGTGGAAATCCGACGCCCTTGAAGCCATCAGGCCGAATTTGCGCGCCACACGCGCAAAAGCCAGCACCTGACCGCCATCGTGGGCGCCGCAGGAAACCTCGACGGCATCGCCGCCGAGATCGCAAAACTTGTCAAACAGGATGTCCATCTCTGCGTGACTCAGACGGTAACGTCCCGGATGGGCGACGACCGCCAATCCGCCGGCACCTTTGATCCAGCCGAGCGCATCCTCCAGCGTTGCCCAGATGTGCTCGACATAGCCCGGTTTGCCCCGGGCCAGGTAGTGCAGGAAGACGTCATGGACGTTTTTCGAGACGCCGATCTCGACCAGATAACGGGCGAAATGGGCGCGACTCACGAGGGCCGGATTGCCGACGTAGCGCAATGCGCCCTCAAGGGCGCCGTGAATGCCGATGCGATCCAGTTCGGCAGCGATCCGCACCGACCGCCCGTCGCGACCGCCGCGAACCTTGGCCAGCCCTTCGATCAACGCCGGATTGGCCGGATCGATGCCAAGACCGACGATGTGCAGCGTCTGGTCGAGCCAGGAAACCGACACCTCCACGCCCGGCACAAAACGCAGCCCGAGGTCCGCCGCGGTGGCGCTGGCTTCGGGCAAGCCCAGGAGTTCGTCGTGATCGGTCAAGGCCAACAGATCGACACCGTTGGCGTGGGCGCGGCGAACCACTTCGGCAGGCGGCAAAGTGCCGTCCGAAGCGGTGGAGTGGCAGTGCAGGTCGGCGTTGAGTGCGTTCATGATTCCTCAGACAACAAGAATGCCTCGATGATCCGGGCAACTTCACCCGGCTGGTCGTGATGCAGATTGTGGCCGCTGTCGGCGACCTGCACTTCGCGAAAGTTCCGGAAGCAGACCCGCGCTTCGGCATGGGCTTCGTCCGTAATCCCGAGCTTGCGTCGCAAGCCATCGTCGGCCGGCTCGATCCACAAGGTCTGCGCCGTCACCCGCGCCCACGCGGCACGGGCCTCGGCGCGCCGGTAGAGGATTGGATTGACCCGCCTGTGAGCCGGATCGCCAGCCCGACGAATGCAGCCCTGACCGTCGGGCTCCCCCAGATGCTCGGCGAGAAAAGCCGCCTTTTCGTTCGAGAGACGCGGATTATCGCCCTGCAGCCGCGCCGCCAGCGCATCCCGGCTGGGGAAGCTGCCGAACTGCGGCGGCGTTTCCAACTCGCGCAGCCATTTTTCGAGCCGCCCGGGCGCCTGCCCGGCATCGCTGTCCGCCAAGCCGAAAGCATCCAGCGCAATGAGCCGCCGCACCCGCGCAGGCCGCACACCGGCATACATGCAGGCAACATTGCCCCCCATGCTGTGGCCGATCAAGGTCACCGCCGCCTCGGGCGAATAAAACCGCAGGATCGCGTCCAGATCGCCAAGATAATCGGGAAACCAGTAGGCATCTCCGCGCCATTCGGTAAGGCCGAAGCCACGCCAGTCCGGCGCGATCACGCGCCAATCTGCCGAAAGCGCGTCTACCAGGAACTGAAAAGAGGCCGAAACGTCCATCCAGCCATGCAGCAGGAAAAGCTGCGGCGCCCCGTCGGCACCCCACTCGCGCACGTGGTAGCGCACTCCGCGGATGGTCAGAAATCGGCTACGGGATGGCGTCATCCTTGCAAGTGTAGCAGACCCTTGCCCTCCCTCGCCCCGGATGGTAAGGTGCGCGCCGTCGTGTGGGAGAGCGCTCGCAACAGTTTTGAAGTCGAGCCGCCGAAGGCGCAACCCCCGGAACCGCTCAGGCAAAAGGACCGCCGACAAATCAACAATCTGGAGAGAGGTGCCGCCCGCCAAACGTGCCGGCCGCATCCACCGAAGGGGCACGCAGCCGGCACCCGCCGCAGCCGCAATCTCTCAGGTAAAAAGGACAGATGGGGCCGATACGATTGACGTCGTGTCGGCCCCATTGCTTTTCTACACTGAACGATTACCCACCGGAGATCTCCATGGCCCAGCACACCCCCCTTTACGCCACCCACGTCGCGGCAGGCGCCCGCATGGTCGACTTCGCCGGCTGGGACATGCCGGTCAACTACGGCTCGCAGATCGAGGAGCACCACGCCGTGCGCCGCGATGCCGGCATGTTCGACGTCTCCCACATGCTCGCACTCGATCTGGCAGGCGCCGACGCCAAGGCCTTCCTGCGCGGCCTCATCGCCAACGACGTCGCCAAGCTCGTCGAACCCGGCAAGGCGCTGTATAGCTGCATGCTGAATCCCGACGGCGGCGTCATCGACGATCTGATCGTTTACTTCCTCTCCGACACGTCCTACCGCATCGTCGTCAATGCCGGCACCGCCGACAAGGACGTGGCCTGGATCCAGCAACGCCTTGCCTCCACCGGCACCCAGGCCACGCTGACCGTCCGCCGCGACCTGGCGATGATCGCCGTTCAAGGCCCCAACGCCCGCACCAAGACCTGGGCTGCGATCCCCGGCTCCGAAGCGGCGTCCAACACGCTCAAACCCTTCCAGGCCGCCGCATTCGGCGACTTCTTCATCGCCCGCACCGGCTACACGGGCGAAGACGGTTTCGAACTGACCCTGCCGAGCGAACAGGCCGCTGCCACCTGGAACGCCCTCGCCGCCGCCGGTGTCGCCCCCTGCGGTCTGGGCGCCCGCGACACCCTGCGCCTCGAGGCCGGCATGGCGCTCTATGGCAACGACATGGACGAATCCGTTTCGCCACTTGACGCCGGCCTTGCCTGGACCGTCGATCTCAAGGACCCCAATCGCGACTTCGTCGGCAAGGCTGCTCTGGTTGCCAACGGAGCCCGCCGCCAGGTACTCGGCCTGGTGCTCGAAGACAAAGGCGTGCTGCGCTCCCACCAGAAAGTCTTCACCGCCCAGGGCGAAGGCGAAACCACCAGCGGCACCTTCTCGCCGACCCTCGAAAAATCCATCGCGATGGCCCGCCTGCCCCTCGGCGTGGCCCCCGGCGACAGCGTCGAGGTGGACATCCGCGGCAAGCGCCTCAAGGCGCGGGTGGTTAAAGCCTCTTTCGTCCGCAATGGCAAAGGCCTAATCTGAGGCCCGGCATCCTTACCCCTCTCAACCCCTTCCAATTGGACTCGAACCAGGACACACCATGACGACTCCCACCGACCTGCGCTACACCGCCTCCCACGAATGGGTTCGCACCGAATCCGACGGCAGCCTCACCGTCGGCGTCACCGACCACGCCCAGGAAGCCCTTGGCGATGTCGTTTTCCTCGAACTGCCCGAAGCCGGCCGCGTCGTTGCCGCCGGCGAAGCCATCGCGGTGATTGAATCGGTCAAGGCCGCCTCCGACATCTACGCCCCGGTCGCTGGCGAAATCATCGCCAGCAACGAGGCGGCAGTGGACGCCCCCGAATCGGTCAACGCCGACGCTTACGCCGCCTGGCTGTTCAAGATCAAGCCCGCCGACGGCGCCGACACCGGCGCCCTCCTCGACGCCGCCGGCTACGAAGCCGCCATCGGCTAAAAGCCGTCCGCGGGGGCGCCCTTCCGGCACGCCCCCGCCTTGTCGCAGCCGTACCTCCAGACCCGAGTTCCCCATGTCGAAGACACTTCTCACCGCTCCTCTTGCCACGCTCGAACAGGGCGACGACTTCATCCGCCGCCACCTCGGTCCCTGTGCCAACGAGATGCCGGCCATGCTTGCCGCCATCGATGTCGACTCCCTCGACACCCTGATCGGGCAGACCGTGCCCGCCGACATCCGCCTGCCGGCTCCGCTGGCCCTCGGCGAGCCGACGCCCGAACACGTCGCGCTGGCCCGGCTGAAGGCCATCGCCAGCAAGAACGTGCTGAAGAAGTCCCTCATCGGCATGGGTTACTACGACACCATCACGCCCAAGGTCATCCTGCGCAACGTGTTCGAAAACCCCGGCTGGTACACCGCCTACACGCCCTACCAGGCCGAGATATCCCAAGGCCGGCTCGAAGCCCTGCTGAACTTCCAGCAGATGGTCATCGACCTCACCGGTCTCGAACTCGCCAACGCCTCCCTGCTCGACGAAGCCACCGCCGCGGCTGAAGCCATGGCCATGGCCCGGCGCGTATCCAAGGTAAAGGGCCAAGCCTTCTTCGTGGACGAAGGCGTCTTTCCGCAAACCCTCGATGTGGTGCGCACCCGCGCCGAATATTTCGGCTTCGAACTGATCGTCGGCCCGGCCTCCGACGCCGCGCACCACGAGGTCTTCGGCGCCTTGCTGCAATATCCCGATCAACGTGGCCTCGTCGCCGACATCTCCGCCCCGATCGCCGCACTCAAGGCCAAGGGCGCCGTCGTCGCCGTCGCCTCCGATCTGCTGGCCCTCGTGCTGCTCAAGTCGCCCGGTGAACTCGGCGCCGACATTGCCCTTGGCTCCGCCCAGCGTTTCGGCGTCGCGCTCGGTTTCGGCGGCCCCCATGCGGCCTTCTTCGCCACCCGCGAAGCCCACGTGCGCGCCATGCCGGGCCGCATCATCGGCGTATCCAAGGATGCCCGCGGCAAGACCGCCCTGCGCATGAGCCTGCAGACCCGCGAGCAGCA